>NZ_JAGGDL010000021.1:0-61692 GCF_017653575.1 Pseudoalteromonas sp. K222D | reverse complement strand
CAAAGAGTAAACATTACCCCCGAAAACTGGCTAAAACTCACCACACAATTTAGTCGCGTATTTCATGGTGCAGTAGGTCGCCCAGCGTCGCACGAAGGATACTGCGAACACCTAAACAGAAAGCGGCGCGCAAACGTTAGTAATTGCGAAAAGCTACTGGCTTAAAGCGTTACTTCAAAAACTCTCCGTAATTCCCTCTCACTGTGAAAGCACAGTATTTTGCATGCCTAAAAATGAATAAAAAGCAGTTAAATACAGCGTTATTTGAATAAGCAGAGGTGTTTTAAAAATTAAGGATGCTTTTAAGCCTAGCAATGTTTGTTTAGATAAACACCAAAGGGATTAATTATTAGGGTGGGTGTCATTTTAATTTTTTAACATTTTAGTTTTTCAGACGTTCAGGTTTAATTATGTTCTAAATCAAACCTAAACGCGTACTCTTTTACGTATTGAAGTTAGTTTTTTCTTGGACTTTCTCATCAACAACTCAATAATTTTTGCGTTATTTTCGATTGGGGATTTTGGAATATTGCTTCGGTGGGGCCGTATTCAACAATTTCGCCTCGTTCTAGTACTACCAGTTGGTCGCTAATATGGCGGACTAAACTAAGGTGATGGGTTATTAATATATAGGTTAATCCGGTTTCTAGTTGTAGCTTTAGTAATAAATTAACTATTTGTGCGCGTACAGAGGGGTCTAGAGATGAAAGTGCTTCATCGAGCACAACAACCTTAGGATCTAATATAAGTGCGCGAGCAAGCGCTACACGCTGTAATTGCCCTATGCTGAACATGTGCGGATAATATTGTTGATGATCTACTAATAACCCCACTTTTAACATGGTGCTGTCTATTTTTTCGGCGCGTTGTTGTTTGTCAAAATCGGTATTAAATTGCAGGCAATCATCGAGCATGTCGGCAATAGTCAGTGCCGGGTTTAGCGAGGTTGCAGAGTCTTGAAAAATCATTCTGATATGGCGACATTGTGGATCGCGAATGCCGTTATTTTCGATTATGTTGTTTTCGAGTAAAATTTGCCCGCTATCAGCGCTATCGGCTCCGGCAAGTAATTTTGCTAGGGTGCTTTTTCCAGCACCCGTTTCACCAATTATGGCTATGGTTTCGCCTTTGCCAACACTAAACGAAATATTTTTAAGTACTGCAAATTTTTTACGGCTAAATAATCCAGCCCGTAAATTAAAGCTTTTTGATAATGCTTGTACTTTTAGTAAGGGTTGCACTATTTCATCTCCTTGATCAGCGGAAAATGACACGCATAACTATGCCCTTGGTGTTTAGTTAGCTTTGGCGCAATAACACATTCTCTTTGTGCTTGCGGGCAACGCGGCCCTAACCGACAACCAATTGGTAAATGTTGCAGCGTAGGAATGGTGCCTTTAAGCGCGTAAAAAGGCTCTTTATGCGCCAAACCATGTTCGTAATCGGGTAGGCTTTTTAGTAGTGCTTGCGTATAAGGGTGGCGTGGCTGGCTAAAAATACGATGTGTTGGGCCTGCTTCAACCATTTGTCCACAATATAAAACATGAATAGTATGCGACCAGTTAACAATTTCTTCTAGCTCATGAGAAATCATTAAAATAGACATGTTTTTTAACTGATTTAAGCTTTTTAACAATCTAAATACTTGTGCACGGGTGGTGCTTTCAAGTGCGGTGGTGGGCTCATCTGCAATTAATAATTTTGGCGTACGCGCAATTGCCATAGCAATCATCACTTTTTGGCACACCCCTTCTGAAAGCTCGTGGGGGTAGCTGCTAAGTATTTCTTCGTGGTTTTTAATACCGACTTTATGAATAAGTGCTTTTACTCTGTCTTTGCGCTCGCGATTACGCTTTAAGAAAAACCCTTTACTTGCTACCTCAGGTAAGGTTTCGGCTATTTGATCAAATATTTTAGCGGTAGGGTCAAGGCAGCGACTCGGATCTTGATAAATCATGGCTATGTCTTGGCTCACTACTTTACGGCGTTGCTCTGGGGTTAAACGCATTAAGTCTACCCCGCGCCAATGCACTCTATCAGCTGTTATTACCCAGCGTTCATTAAGCACTCCTACAATTGCTTTGGCGATTAAGCTTTTACCAGAACCAGATTCACCCACTAAAGCATGTACTTCGCCTTCTTTTAAACTAAAGCTCACTCTGTCTACGGCTCTAATAACGGTTTCAGAGGTGTGTAATTCAATGGTTAAGTTTCGAACATCAAGTAATTGCATTTAATCAGCCTTACGCGCTTGTAAAACTTGGCGAAGTCCATCGCCTACTAAGTTTGTTGACAGTACCGCTAAAAACAACAGTACGCCTGGTAGGGCTACAGTCCAGGGGGCTAAATATATAAGCCCGAGGTTTTCGGCTAAAATTGCACCCCATTCGGTTGTAGGTGGTTGCGCGCCTAATTTTAAAAAACCTAAAGCGGCTATATCTAAAATAGCAGTAGAGAGCGCCATGGTAAAAATAACCACTATATATTCATATATATTAGGGTAAATCCCTCGCGACAATATATGCCAATTAGAGGCGCCATCGAGCCGATAAGCGGTGATGTAATCTTTACTCAGCTCATCTACAATTAAGTTGCGAATAGAGTGAATAAATTGCGGCAGTAGTGCCAAAATAATTGCCCATACGGTATTCATTAAACCTGGGCCTAATATCGCTATAATAATAATTGCCAGCAACAACGACGGAATAGAAAGCGTTATATCCAGTAAGTGATTTAAAAAACTGGAGCGAAGCCCGCGACTAATACCAGCAAAAGTGCCTACGAGTAAGCCAATGACAGTGGTTAAAAACGCTGCAATAATTGATAAGCCAAATGTATACGTTGCGCCGTTCATTAATCTAGAGAGCACATCGCGGCCTAAATCGTCGGTGCCTAAAAGAAAACGTACGTCACCCATTTCGCGCCACGAGGGCGGAATAAGTAAGGCATCACTATGTTGCTGATTAACCCCATAAGGGGCTAAAAAAGGTGCACTGGCGGCCAGTAAAGCAAAAGCAATAAACACCCATAAACCAACGAGTGCAGGGTGGTTGGTTTTAAATTTTCGCCACAGCCGTGCTAGGGGCGATTTATTCGACTCTTCAGAAAATAAGTTAAACTTTGCCATGAGCTTGGTTCCGTGAGAGTGGGTCGAATAGAGTATAAATTAGCTCTGCGATTATGGTGGCAAAAATAATAAATAAAGAAACCGCCATTAAGCCACCTTGTATAGCGGGGTAATCACGCTGATAAATACTATCAATTAACCAGCGGCCAATCCCAGGCCACGAAAAAATAATTTCAGTGATCATTGCCAGCGTAATAAGCGTGCTAAATTGTAAACCAATTTGCTTAATTACCGGTAACAATGCATTACGCAGTGCATGGTGTATTATAAGTTGCCTGCGATTAAGGCCTTTTGCGCGCGCTGTTTTAATAAAGTTTTGATCCATTACTTTAAGCATAGATTCGCGAGTAAAGCGTATCAATACCGTAGTGGGGTACATAGCCAATACTATGGTAGGCAAGGTAAGGTGGTGTAAGGCGTCAATAAAAGCCATGCCCTGGTACGGAAAGCTTGCCAAGCTAATATCAATTAAAATAAAACCTGTAGTGGGTGGTATTTCATAGAGTAAGCTCATTCTTCCTGACATTGGAAACCAACCCAGTTGCAATGAAAATAGCATAATGAGTAATAATGCTAACCAAAAAATAGGCATGGAATAGCCTATCATAGTGGTAGAGGAAATAAGCTTATCGGGCCATTGTTTATAATAAGCAGAGGCTAATATGCCTGTAGGAACACCAATAACAACCGAAACAAACAGCGCGTATATACTAAGCTCGAGTGTGGCAGGAATTAAGTCGAGTATTTGCGAAAACACGCTATCTCCAGAGGCAAACGACAGTCCCCAATCACCTTGCAATATACGCCCTAAAAAAGCGATATATTGCATAAAATAATTACTATTATATAAATACTTATCTTCTAACTGGGTGTGTTGCGCAAAGTTATTACTGGGAATACCGCTTAAATTACTTAATGCATCGCCAGGAAATAAAAAGCTCAGTAAAAAAGTAAAAACGCTAAGCATTAATACCATAAAAACAAATAAACCAATGCGGCGTAAAATATAATCTAAGCGCATTATTTTTTCCTCGCATTAGCAAGCGAAATAGCACCAAATGGGCCGAGCGTTATGCCCTCTACATCAGCACTGCTTGCCTGAAAACGCATGCCGTGGGCTATTGGTATTAAAGGTAGCTCATTAATAATCATGCTTTGTGCAGCGTCATAATATTGTTTACGCAGTGCTATATCGGTTGTACTAAGCGCTTGGTTAAGTAAAGAGTCAAATTGTGGGTTACACCAATTTGCGGCATTTTTACCACTAAAGGTGGCCGTGCAACTTAGCAAAGGGCTAAAAAAGTTATCAGGGTCGGGCGTATCGGCAGCCCAGCCAAGTAGTACGCTGTCGTGTCGGTGCTCGCCAACACGCTGAATAAAGGTATTCCATTCGTATTCTATAATACTCACTTTAACCCCTATTTTACGTAAATCACTTTGCATTAGCTCGGCCATTTTACGGGCATTAGGGTTATAAATACGACTCACTGGCATGGCCCAAATGTTCATGTTAAAGCCATTAGGTAAGCCAGCTTCAATAAGTAATTTTTTGGCTAAAGCAGGGTCAAAATTTGGAATGTTAGCTTGTGGTTCAAACGCCCACGAGGTGGGTGGTAAAATTGATTGAGCGCGAATACCATTGCCGTAATACACAGCCTGCATTATTTTATCTACGTCAATTGCATGAGCGAGTGCTTGTCGTACTCGTATATCGTCAAAAGGGGGGCGCTCAGTATTAAATGCCCAGTAGCCAATATTTAAGTTAGTTTCTTTTTCTACATTAATGTCGTCGCGCTGGGCTAAAATACTCAATTGCGCGCTACTTGGATGAGCGGTGACATCACATTCTTTGGTGAGCATTTTAGCTATACGCGTGGTGCCGTTAGGGGTAATGTCGTAAACCAATTGATCCAGTACCACGTCGTGTTTCCAATAAACTGGGTTTTTATAAAAGCGCACTAAATGGTCGCGCCTATACTCTTTATAAATATACGGGCCTGTGCCTACTGGGTAGTGATCAAACAAATTGGTTTGTTCGCTGGCTTTTAGTTGCATGGCATATTCTTGTGATAATACAACCGCAAAATCGGTGGCCATATTGGCTAAAAAGCTACTTTCGGCATTAAACAATTCAAACCGTACTTGATAGTCAGACACACGTACAATTTTACGAATAAGCTGATCAATTCCTACACTCTGAAAGTAAGGATAATTAGCATCGCCAACAAAGTGATACGGATTATAAACATCAAATAAGCGGCTAAAAGTAAAAATAACATCGTCAGCGTTAAAGTCACGGCTAGGCGTAAAATAAGCTGTGGTATGAAATTTTACGTCTTTACGTAAGGTAAAAGTAATCGATTTACCGTCTTTACTCGTTTTCCAATCGGTGGCTAATTCACTTTGAAATTCAGCTGTAACAGGGTCAATACTAATTAGGCGGTCGTATAATTGATTGGCAATAATATCTATAGTTGAGCCTGTTGTAGTTACCTGCGGATTAAACGACACAGGGTTTGCTTCAGCGCAATAAACTAAGCCTTGGTTTTTTTCTTTTAAGATTTCTTCTTTACTATCTATACACCCTATAAGGCTGGTTGATAGCAAAGCAAGTAATAATTTATGCACCTGCGTAACCTCTAACTATTATTGAACTATAACTAAGTAAACTGAAACTCACCCCTTGGTGTCGCTTGGGTATAGCAAGTTATATTTTTTCAGATAGCCACGTAATTGATGATACGTCAAACCCAGTACTTCTGCAGTTTTCTTTTGATTAAATTGGCTATGCTTTAAAGCTTTGTTAATCATTAAAATTTCAAAGTCGTTAGAGAGTTTTTTTAAGCTACATGGAAACTCAGTATTAATAGGCGCTGCACTTGGTAGTGCTTGAGCAACCGGCGCTGCGGCAACCGCTGGCTCAGGAGTATTAATGTTATTATTAACAAAAGCAGTGGGCTTTACTCGTGGTTTTGGCCTAAAACGGCTTTCAAATGGGTCTAAAATAATCTGATGAACGGGGATCTGTTCACTCCCATGGCGATACAAACTGCGCTCAACCACATTTTTTAGCTCTCGAATATTACCAGGCCAATCATAACTAAGCAGTGTTTCTGTGGCACTACGGGTAAAACCGCTAAACAATTGCCACTCTAAATCGCGCGCCATATTCATTGCAAACTGCTCTGCAAGCAGCATTATATCGCCTTGGCGTTCACGCAGTGGGGGAAGGGTTATTACATCAAAAGCCAGGCGGTCGAGCAAATCGCTTCTAAACTCACCTTGCTGTGCTAAATAAGGTAAATCTTCGTTAGTAGCGCACACTAAACGCGTATCTACTTTTATTGTTTGTTTACCGCCTACACGCTCAAATTCACCGTACTCTATTACGCGTAGCAATTTTTCTTGTACCATTTCGGAGGTGTTTGCTAGCTCATCTAAAAATAAAGTACCGCTGTTTGCACGTTCAAAGCGGCCTTCGTGGCGTTTGCTAGCGCCAGTAAAAGCACCACTTTCATGGCCAAATAGTTCACTTTCGAGCAGGTTTTCGTTAAGCGCCGCACAGTTGAGTTTTACATAGCTTTGATCCCAACGTTTAGATAAAAAGTGTAAACGCGCTGCAATTAACTCTTTACCTGTGCCACGCTCACCAATAATAAGCACTGGTTTATCTAGGTTAGCTAACTGCGATACCTGATCAAGTACCGATAAAAAGCTATCAGATTGGCCGAGTAAGTTATCTTGTTGGCGATATTGGCTCATATTTCCTAACTCTTAGTCATTTTTACTAACAGTTAGTGTATTTCATAATGGGAGATAACTAAAGTAATTTGTAATTTGAGTTTAACTCTATGAATAAATTATGTATTTTAACTTTTATAAAGTTGGCAAGCATATTGATACAGTTATAGCAGACAAACTAAGTTTAAATTATAGAGGTAAATGTTATGGGAATTTTTTCACGTTTTGCAGACATTGTTAATTCTAATATCAATGCCATTTTAGATAAAGCAGAAGACCCAGAAAAAATGGTTCGTCTGATTATTCAAGAAATGGAAGACACCTTGGTAGAGGTTCGCTCTACGTCAGCTAAAACACTCGCTGAGCGAAAAGAATTAGTACGTCGCGTTGATACACTTAAAGCGCAAATGAATGATTGGCAAGACAAAGCTGAACTAGCGCTAAGCAAAGATCGTGACGATTTAGCACGTGCCGCTTTACTCGAAAAGCAAAAGTCAGCCGAAGCTGTAGCCTCAGTCGAGGGTGAACTTGAGCATGTAGGCTCACACATCGAAAAGTTACAACAAGAAGTAACCACGCTACAAGAAAAGCTAGCAGATGCTAAAGCTCGTCAAAAAGCGATTATATTACGTCAGCGTTCGGCTGAGTCGCGCCTTGAAGTTAAAAAAGCACTTGATAGCTCAAAGGTAGAAGATGCACTTAATCGTTTTGAGCGTTACGAAACTAAAATAGATGGACTAGAGTCTCAAATAGAGTCGTACGATTTAGGCAAAAAAACCTTAGCAGATGAAATTGCCGAACTGCAAAAAAACGAAAAGGTAGACGATGAGTTAGCTGAGCTTAAAAAGAAGCTAGCAGATAAGTAACGTATAGCTAACGCATACCAATAATAATATAAGGGGCCCATGTGCCCCTACTTAAAACACTAATACGGATAGTCAGGAGAGGGTTATGTTTGATCCAGAAATACTCGTAGCACCATTTATTTTATTTATGATTTTTGTAGCGCCATTGTGGTTAATATTGCACTACCGTAGCAAAAAACAAGTAAGCCAAGGGTTAAGTGAACACGAGCATCGCCAGTTATTAGAGCTTGCTCAAAAAGCCGAAAAAATGGCAGACCGAGTCGAAACACTCGAAGCATTACTTGATCAAGAGTCGCCACAGTGGAGGCGTAAAGTATGAGTACCAAACGTGAATTATTAAGAGATCCGCAGCGCGGAAAAATAGCCGGCGTATGCGCTGGGCTAAGCGATTATTTTAATATGGAATTATGGTTAGTTCGTATTATATTTGTTAGTGCGGTATTACTAACTGGCGGCCCTTTATTTGTGGTAGCGTATATTGCAGCCTGGTTTATTTTAGATAAAAAAGAACCCACTAGCGCCTATAAAACAAATTCAACTAACTATGGCGATCCGCTAGAAGTGAAATTTAAAGTATGGCAAAAAGGCGAGCCACCGCGCCGCGCATTGCAAGACTTAAAAGAGCGTTTAACACGCGTAGATACGCGCCTACAAAATATAGAACGCTATGTTACTTCTACTGAATTTACGGTGAGCCGTGAAATTAACAAACTTTAAAGGATTTAATAGCACGGCAACTACACATTAAACAGTAAGTGAAGTGCTAAGTGCTAAACCATTATGAGTCGTACTTCATTTGCAAAAAAGACCTTTACCAGTATTAAAGGCAAAGCACAAAAAGCATTGCATCGCAGCTTAGATCAGCATGTAAAACTGGCTGTAACAGGTTTGAGTGGCAGCGGCAAAACAGCGTTTATTACCGCATTAGTTAAACACTTAACAAGCCAAGCGAGTGATAAAAACCTGCCTTTTTTTGATGTAATGCGCGAGCGCCGTCACATTGCCACTAAAGTAGTGCCTCAAGAGGCACTTAAAGTGCCCACATTTAATTATACTCGAGCATTAAATGCGTTACTCCCCAGTGACGGCGAGCCAACATGGCCGCCTTCAACCGAGCGCATAAATACGCTGCGTTTAGCTATTAAGTATCAAAGTAACGCTGGGCTGCGTGGCCATTTTTCACCGCAATCAACACTTTATTTAGATATTATTGACTACCCCGGCGAGTGGTTGCTTGATTTACCTATGCTGGAGCAAAGTTATGCACAGTGGTGCGAGCTGCAATATCCGCTATTAACGCAGCATTTGCGGGTGCATACCTCAAGTGAGTTTTTAACAGCCGTTGAGCAACTCGACCTAAATGCGCCGGTAGATGAAAGCGCACTTGCGCATATTGCACAGCTTTATCAAAGCATGTTGGTAGGGCTTAAAAAAGACACTAAATTAGCTATGCTGCAACCTGGGCGCATGTTAATGCCAGGCGATTTACAAGGCGCGCCATTGCTATTGTTTTTTCCAGTATCGGGTGAGATAAATAGTAATAACCTAGTTGCAGGCTCTAACTTAGCGCATTTAATTAAACGCTTTAACGCCTACGTTAAAGAAGTTGTAAAGCCTTTTTATAATGAACACTTTCGCCATTTTGATCGCCAAATAGTGTTAGTGGATGTACTTAGTGCCTTAAACGAAGGGCATGCAACCTTGCAAGAGCAAAGTAGTGTTATTAATCAGTTATTGGCGCACTTTAGTTATGGTGAATCGGGCTTTTTTAAACGCTTATTTAAACCTAATATAGATAAAATATTATTTGCCGCTAATAAATCAGATCATATAACCGCTAAGCATCATAAAGATTTAGCACTATTACTTGACTCATTAGTGCACGAGCAAAGTAATCATTTAAAGTTTGATGGTGTGCAAATAGAAACCATGGCTATGTCGTCAATTACCGCAACACAGCCGCGCCAAGTAACCGACAAAGGCCAAACGCTAGACTGCATTTATGGCAAGCCACTTAACGAGCCTGATTGGCTAACCTACTTACCGCCACAGCCGCCTAATAGAATGCTTAATAAAAGTGAATGGCCAGCGCAAGGGTTTGAGTTTTTATCGTTTTCGCCAATGCCAAGCCCAGATAAGCAGTTAAAACATATTCGATTAGATCATGTGATGCAGTACCTGTTAGGAGACAAGTTAGCATGAGTGAATCAAACCAAGAGTTTCAAGTAGGACGTCGTATAAATACCCAGAGTATGGAGCAAAACGAACCTGAATTGGCGCCTGCAAAAATAATTGAACATGGACAAAGTGATTACCAAGAAGATAATGACGAAGCGCTAGAGCCAGAAATTGACCTAGCGCCAGTATATAAAAAGTCAAAATGGCAAACGCTCAAAGACATTTTTGTTGTTAGTTTTATAGTGCTGGTATTGCTAGAGTTTGCTTTTTCATTGGTACTGGCTTTTCAACAGTCGATTATTTTAGGCAGTATATATTTAACCGCTGTAGTGAGTGGGGTGTTGCTAATAGGGCGCTTATTATGGCGCGAATACCGAATGCTGCGCAGTTTAAAACGTAACCAGTTACATCGCCATGAAGCCGACAGGCTGTTAAATAGCGAGCAAGTAGGCGGCGCATTACCTTGGCTTGAAAAACTAAATAAACATCAGCAACTTGATAACTTTGAAATTTTTAAAAATCAAGTGGCAACGCATCACAGCGATAAAGAAATAATGACGCTGTACGCCAATAGTTTATTAATAACGCAAGATACCCAAGCTAAAAAGCTAATTAATCGCTTTGCAACCGAGTCGGCGTTACTAGTTGCGCTTAGCCCGCTGGCGCTGGTGGATATGATGGCTGTGCTGTGGCGTGGTACTAAGTTAATAGAGCAAATAGGAAAAATTTACGGGATTGGTTTTGGTTACGCAAGTCGCATAAAACTGTATCGCATGCTAATAAAGCAAGTAATGTTTGTGGGCAGTGCCGAGCTTATTTCTGATTTAGCTGCAACCGCGCTAAGCGCCGAGTTATTAGGTAAGCTTTCAGGGCGAGCAGCACAGGGCTTAAGTGCCGGTATATTTACCGCGCGCATTGGCTACAAAGCAATGGAACTAAGCCGCCCATTACCTCGGCTTGAAAATAAACGCAATTTATTAAAAAGTACGGTACAAAATATTGCTAGTAAAATTATTAGCCGTAAAAAGCCCGAGACAACGGAGTAAGCAGTATTAAGAAATACTTGGCAATATTTATGTACAGCTAAAAGTATAAATATTGCACAAGTAGCCATCTGAGCATCCGGGATGCTTGTGCTTTGAATGCCCATACGTTTTGATTGAAGGCTAATACCCAATAACAATCAAAATAAGAGAGTATTCAATGAGCAAGCATCATATAAACACCCAATGTATTCACGGCCCGCAAAAAGCAAACGACCCTCACGGCGCACTCACTTCTCCTTTGTATCAAACCTCAACTTTTCATTTTGAAAATGCAGCGCAAGGTGCAGCACGTTTTGCTGGCGATGAGCCGGGCTATATTTATACCCGCCTAGGCAACCCAACTACTACCGAGCTTGAACAAAAAGTAGCGCAATTAGAGGGCTGTGAAGCGGCTGCAGCAACGGCAACTGGTATGGGGGCGGTATCGGCCTCAGTACTTAGCTTTTTATCGCAAGGGGATCATTTAATTGCATCGAGTGCTTTATATGGGTGTACCTTTGCGTTTTTCTCGCACATGTTGCCGCGCTGGGGAATAGAAGTCACCTTTGTTGATATGACCAACGAGGATGAACTACGCGCTGCAATTAAACCCAATTCAAAAATGATATTTGTAGAAACGCCCATTAACCCCACTATGGCGGTTATCGATTTAGCATTAATTGGCGCCGTTGCAAAGCAGCACAACTTAATTAGCGTGGTCGACAACACCTTTTTAACGCCATTACTACAATCACCTAAGCAGTACGGTATCGATATTATAGTACACAGTGCTACCAAATATTTAAACGGCCATGGCGATGTGGTAGCGGGCATTGTATGTGGATCTATGGAGCATATAACGCTAATAAAAATGACGGTGCTTAAAGACATTGGCGCCACTATAAGCCCGCACGATGCTTGGCTTATTAATAGAGGTTTAAAAACCCTCGCCATAAGAATTGAGCGCCACTGTATCAGCGCACAAACAATTGCCGAATACTTAGAAGCGCACCCACAAGTAAGTAAAGTTTACTATCCTGGGCTTAAATCGCACCCTGGATATAAATTTATTGGCAAACAAATGAAAGCGGCAGGCGGTGTTATTGCTTTTGAGCTAAAAGGTAGTTTGCAGCAGGGGGCGCAATTTATTGATAGTATGCGGCTTTGTACAATTGCCGTAAGTTTAGGCGACGCTGAAACACTTATTCAACATCCAGCCTCTATGACCCATTCACCTTACACACCAGAGGAAAGACTCGCTGCAGGTATTAGCGATGGATTAATTAGGCTTTCGGTTGGACTTGAAGATGTTAACGATATTATTGCTGATCTTCATCAGGCATTTACTCAAATAAATTAGAGTGTATTTAATTGTGTACGATATTTTGCATCTTTAAAGCTTGTAATTGCTAGGTTGTTTTAAATTATTTACTTGCGTGTAATTTTAAGTGTACAAGATGGCTGATCGTGGCTAATACAGATGTAGCCCAAGCTATTAAACTTTTGTTCACTTTTGCATAGTATGGCTGCAATCGGTATCCAAGTTACTTGGGTATCATCCTGACACCGGTTTCGGGTTAATCCCAAAGAAGGTACTAATGGCTAAAGCAAGTAAATACACCTCCAAAACACCAGATGAAAATGGCGTTATACATTGGAGCGATGAAGAAAATAAAATTTGGTCTGAGCTCGTAGCGCGCCAACTTGCGTGCATTGAAGGCAAAGCCTGTAACGAATATATGGAAGGTTTAAAAAAAATAAACCTGCCACACGATCGTATTCCGCAACTTAGTGAGCTAAACGAAGTACTGCTAGCCACTACCGGTTGGCAAGTAGCGCCAGTGCCGGCACTTATCGACTTTGATGAGTTTTTTCGGTTACTGGCCAATAAGCAATTTCCGGTAGCGACTTTTATTCGTAGCCGGGATGAGTTTGATTACCTACAAGAACCCGATGTGTTTCATGAAATATTTGGTCACTGCGCTATGCTTACTAACCCTGATTTTGCAGAGTTTACGCATAAATACGGAAAACTTGGCTACGCGGCAGAGAAAAAAGATCGTGTATACCTAGCGCGCATGTACTGGTTTACCGTTGAATTTGGTTTAATGCAAACCGATAATGGTTTGCGTATATACGGCGGTGGTATTTTATCAAGCCCAGGAGAAACCCAGTACGTATACTCAAGCACGCCAGAAGTTACGCCAATGAGTGTATTAGATGTGCTGCGTACCCCGTACCGAATTGATATTATGCAACCGCAGTACTACACCATAAATTCGATTCATGATCTGTTTGATATATCGCAAATGGATATAATGGCTTTGGTTGAACAAGCAAAAGAACTTGGCTTGCACGACCCAAAATTTTCACCAAAAGAAAAATTAGCTAGTTAACTTTAATATAAAAAGTAACGCTAAAGATAAGGATTTAAAATGTCTTCATTAAGTGCACAAAAATGCGAAGCCTGTCATGCCGATGCGCCAAAAGTATCAGACGAAGAGCTAGCGCAATTAATTACCAAAATCCCTGATTGGGTACCTGAAGTACGCGATGGCATTATGCAGCTTGAGCGTGTTTACAAATTTAAAAACTTTAAACAAGCTATTGCGTTTACTAACAAAGTAGGCGATATGGCTGAAGACGAAGGCCACCACCCAGGTTTATTAACCGAGTGGGGCAAAGTAACAGTTACTTGGTGGAGCCATTCAATTAAGGGACTACACAAAAACGATTTTATTTGCGCTGCTAAAACAGATGACGTATTTAACGCGCTGTAATACCAAACTAATTGAGCAAACCAACAAAGGCACTTATTTTTAAGTGCCTTTTTGCTTTTTAGGGAAAATAAAAGACCAAACACAGGGAGCTTAGGCTAGCAGGTGGATGTGGGTAGTGAGCAAATTAGGGTTGTTTTTAAGGCATAGAGCAAACGATAAACCTGGTTAGTGATAAAGCCAGCTTGGCTACGATCGCTTTGGATTATTTAGCCCTTAACTATGTGATGCAGATAAGGGCTAAATTGGGTTAGCGCAAATTATTTGTCGGTGTTTAGCATTTCATCATGCTCAGTCATATCCCAAGGAAGCTCGCCTGGGCTGTTATCTAAAAAGTGCAAATAGTTTTCAAATTGGTCGAGAATATCTTTCACAATATCATCTTCGCTATAGCCAAAAATATCATATGACAAACCACCACGGCGTAAGTATACCTCTGCACGACAATACGTTTCAGTGTTATCTGTTTCAGGTTTTAGCTCAGAGTGAACAAAACTAGGCATTGCATGCTCTGTTAACCTTATGTCGTATACAAAGTCCATATGTTCATGGCGTAAAACAGTTAAGTGCGCGCGACATAAGTCGGCATCAAATACTACTTCAGCATGCCATTGTCGAGATTTTAATTCGGCTTGCACTTCTTTCATCGCTTTAGTCACTACTTGGTCAATAAAGTTATGTACTTTGCTTTTGTTTGGGTAGTCGATCATGGCTGCTAAACGGCGTTTCCAATGCGATAAATTTAAGTTTCTGCCGTTTAAAGTATGTGCTTGTAAACTGGTATCGCGATGCCCTTCAATTACAAGTGCACGCCATAGGCCAACAGTGGCAATTAGCATAATAATAGCAAAGGGTAATGCACTGGCTATTGTCATAGTTTGCAGTGCGCTGAGCCCGCCTGCTAGTAATAAAGCTGCAGCAACCGCACCTTCAAGAACCGCCCAAAATACCCGCTGCCATGCAGGAGTGTTTGCATTACCACCTGAAGCTAATGAATCAATAACGAGTGAGCCAGAGTCAGACGAGGTAACAAAGAAGGTGATAATTAAGAATACCGTTAATAGCGAAATAAAGAATGACCAAGGTAATACTTCAAATAATTGAAATAGTGCTACGGCATGGTTCGCTTGCACATCAGTAATTAAAGTGTCTAAGCCTTCATTCATGATTAAATTGAGAGCCGTATCACCAAATATCGAAAACCATAAAAATGTGAATATGGTGGGCACTAACATTACCCCAACAACAAATTGCCTGATGGTGCGACCACGGCTAATTTTTGCGATAAACATACCCACAAAAGGTGCCCAGGCAATTGTCCAGCCAAATATAAATAAGGTCCAGTTACCTATCCAGTCGCTGCGACTATAAGCTTGCAAGTTAAAGGTACGCTCAACAATACCGCTTAAGTAACTGCCAGTATTTTGTAAAAAAGATTCTAAAATATGAATGCTAGGACCAATAAAAAATACAAACATCATTAAAGATATTGCCAAGGTCATATTCAAAATAGATAAGCGCTTAACGCCTTTATCCATACCCGCTACCACAGAGAGGGTTGCTGCTGCGGTTATAATGGCAATGGCTGATATTTGCACTGTGGTATTTATAGGAATGCTTGGCCATAAATAATGTAGGCCCGCATTTATTTGCGTTACCGATAACCCCAAGGTCGTGGCTATACCAAATAGAGTACCTAAAATAGCAAATATATCGACCGCGTGACCAATTGGGCCATAAATTCTATCGCCAATTAAAGGATATAACGCTGAGCGAATTGATAGGGGCAAACCATGACGAAAAGCAAAGTAGGCAAGTACTAAACCTACAATTCCGTATATTGCCCATATATGAAATCCCCAATGGAAAAATGCAATTTGCATTGCTTGTTTAGCAGCGTTAACTGTTTCTGCCGCACCCGAAGGTGGAGATGCATAATGCAATACAGGCTCAGCAACACCAAAGTAGAGCAGTGCAACACCGTAGCCTGCAGAAAATAACATAGCAAACCACTCTGCAAAGCTATATTGCGGCTCTGAGTGATCGGGCCCTAGTTTTATGTTTCCCCAACTAGAGGCGGCAACAGAGACTATAAATACTAAAAATATAGCGACAGATAACATATAAAACCAGCCAAAGGTTTCTGTTATCCAAGTAAGGGCGATACTGAATGCTTTACCAGCAAGTTCAGGGTTACTGCTCGTACCTATCACTAAAAGGAGAATGATGAATACGGCAGGCAAAAATACGGGGAGTAAAATAGTTGAGCGTAAAGCTTTTGTTGTCATATTAGTCCTTAATATTTATTGCTAACTTTAATGTATGCTTAACTACCTTATTATATTCTGGGTGTGCTTGGCTAATTTAATTACTTTTAGCTACTTCAAGTAAAGTAAACTGGTCTAAGCATTATTTATTCAAAGTACCTTTTTGCTTTTTTATTACATATTTAATAGCATGGTTAAAACAATTAAAAAAACAGCCTTAATGACCCTATCTCGTTATCACCTTGCAGCGCTAATTATTACAGTGACCTTTATAGACTCGATGTTTATTCCGCCTGTATTTGGCATACAGTGGCACAGCCAAAAATTTACCTATGAGTTGTCTACTTACCTAGTTTGGATAAAGCAGATATTGGTAAGTATTGCTACTTATGTGTTGATAAAAAGCATCAGTAAAACAAGCAAACATACTGTTCAAGCAAAATTAGTTAGCTTGCTATTGTTTATAATGGCAGGGTTGCAAATTGTAGCACTTGGGCTTACATGTATTTGGTATGCCATTGTTGGCAGTCAAGCGCAATTTTATCAGCAGCAGGAAAATATAGTAGCGTATACCAGCGATGTAGGTGCATTTGGCAGTGCGTATCATCACTTTGGTTATCAGTGTGTGGGTGAATATGGTTTTTATACATACATGCCAATAGCCACTATCGATTGGTTACGGGACATGTCATTTTATGAGAAAAACAATCAGCTAATTATTAGTTATTATGATTTTAAAACGAAAAATCAGCAGGTAAAACAAATAGACTTACATGGCTTGAGTTGTAATGGGTGATTGTAATACACAATGCCGGCTAAATAAAAAGCGCTAAACCCACAAGGGCTTAGCGCTTTTAAATATACAATTAAAGTTCAGCTAAAACACTTAACTTTAAAGTGTCGTTGGGTTTCGCTGCGCTCTACCCAACCTACTTAACTATTCATCATCAATTGAGCGAAGCAGGGCGTTGATGCCTACTTTTTCGCGTGTTTGCTGATCTACTTTTTTCACTATAATTGCAGCGTACAGGCTGTGGCTACCGTCTTTTGATGGTAGTGCGCCAGGGACTACTACTGCGCCTGCTGGTACGCGGCCGTAGTGAATTTCACCGGTTTCACGGTCATAAATACGGGTACTTTGGCTGATGTAAACGCCCATTGAAATTACCGCGCCTTCTTCAACAATTACACCTTCTACTATTTCAGAGCGTGCGCCAATAAAACAGTTGTCTTCGATGATGGTTGGGTTGGCTTGTAATGGCTCTAAAACACCGCCTATGCCTACGCCACCCGATAAGTGTACGTTCTTACCAATTTGTGCACACGAGCCTACAGTAGCCCATGTATCAACCATGGTGCCGTCGTCAACGTATGCGCCAATGTTTACATACGATGGCATAAGTACCACGTTTTTACCTACAAAGCTGCCTTTACGCGCAACAGCATTAGGCACTACGCGCATGCCGCCTTGTTTAAATTGCTCCGGCGTGTAGTCGCTAAATTTAAGTGGTACTTTGTCGTAAAACTGATTTACGCCATCGTCCATTGCTTGGTTTTCGCGAATACGGAACGACAGTAAAACCGCTTTTTTAAGCCATTGATGTACTACCCATTCACCCGATATTTTTTCAGCAACGCGTGCTGCGCCACTGTCTAGCAGGTCAAGCGCGTCAATAATGGCTTGCTTTACTTCAACAGATACTGTGCTTGGGCTAATGCTATCGCGGTTATCCCAGGCGTTTTCGATCATCGTTTTTAAATCTGACATAGTGTCCTCTTATTCGGTTTCTGCGTTGAGTTTTTTACGCAATGCTTGATGAATTTTGGCTTGTTCTTCGTCTGTAAGTGCTTGGTACTCGTTATTAGAGACCACGAAGAAATCTTCTGCGCGCTGCCCCACTGTGGTGATACGCGCAGCGTGTATGTGTAATAAGTGTGCTTGAAAAACTTCGGCTATTTTAGTCAATAAACCGGGTATATCAATTGCTTGGATTTCAATTAGGCTGCGATCTTTACGCGGATGCGGGCGCAGCACAATTTTAGGTTTTATATTAAAGTCTTTAAAGCGTTGCGAGCGATTCTTTTTGAAGCGAATTTTTTTACGCGGCTCAAACAAGGCTTGCTCTAGGGCGCGTTTAATTGAATGTGCTCTGCCACTGGCAATTGGCTCGCCATTTACTTCTAAAATAACAAAGTTAAATAGTACGTAGCCATCTTTGGTGGTAAGTACTTGCGCGTGCTGTATTTGCGCCTTTTTAGAACCAATAACACTCACTAAGCGGGCAAATAAAGGCCCAGAGTAAGGGCTGTATACAAATACTTGGGTGCCACCGTGCATCGCTTTATTTGATACGATAACACTCGGTTGACTTAAATCTTCGCTATTAACTAAATGCTGGCTGTGCCATGAAATTTGCTGTTCGCTAAAAGCGGTAAAGTAATTGGCTTTAAAGCGGCTCCAAATTAAATCAATTTGGTCTTCCATGTAGCCTAAGTTGAGTAATCGCTGTTTAGCTTGATGCTTTTTGTCGCGAATTTGGTCGCGTTGATCCATTGGATTTTCAAGCCCTAAACGCAGTGCGTGTTGCGTATGTAAGTAAAGCTCACGCAGCAGGGTGTTTTTCCAATCGTTCCATAAATTGTCGTTGGTGGCACGTATATCGGCAACGGTTAAGCAATATAAATAATCAAGTTGGCGCTCTGTTTTTACTCGTGTGGCAAAGTCTTTAATAACTCCAGGGTCGTTTATATCTTTACGTTGTGCGGTAACCGACATAAGTAAATGATTACTAACCAGCCATGCGATTAGTTTACCATCGGCGACAGAAAAGGCATGTAACTTTGCAAAGGCTAGTGCGTCAACAGCGCCCAGCTCTGAGTGGTCGCCACCACGGCCTTTGGCTATGTCATGAAATATACCCGCTAAATAAAGTAGCTCAGGTTTATCCATACGAGTGACTATTTCACTACAAATAGGAAATTCGCTGACACCGGTTTTATCAAAGTACTGATAAATATTATTTATTAATCTGTGGGTGTGCTCATCTACTGTGTAGGCATGAAATAAGTCAAATTGCATTTGCCCAAATATGTTTCGCCACTGCGGTAAATAAGCAGCCAGCATGCCGTGTTTATGCATTAAGGTAAACGCACGGCCCATACCATTGGGGTGCTTTATAAGACGTAAAAAAGCTTCGCGACAGGCAGCGTAATCTTGTAAGTCGCCCAGTAAACGGCGGCGCACTTGGCGAATAGTGCGAATAGTGCTGGGATAAATGTGCGTTATTTCTGGGTTGTCGGCAATATGCTCAAATAACATAAAAAGCTGATCGCGCCTAAAAAATACCGATGGGCTTTTTACTTTAATTTGATTGCCAATACGCTCAAAATTGCGATCAAGCTCTTGAATAATAGGTTGATGGTGTTTTGGCGAAATACTTTGTTCAAAGTACGCTAGCAGCATCAGGTTTAGTTCGCGTACGCGGCTCATTATTCTAAACAAACGCTTCATCATGCGCTCAACTGACGATTTACCATCGCTACCAAACCCCAGAATTTCGGCGGCTTGCGGTTGGTGATCAAACAGTAAGCGGTTTTCTGAACGCCCAGCAGCCAAATGCAGCGCAAAACGAATATTCCATAAGTTTTCTAGGCACTCTGAAAGCTCTTGAAACTCTTCGTGAGTAAGGTAGCCATGGCTAATAAGCTCTTGTAGGGTTTCTGCTCTAAAGTGTTTTTTAGCAACCCAAATAATGGTTTGCAGATCGCGCAGGCCACCGGGGTTTTCTTTTATGTTAGGTTCGAGATTATACGCTGTGCCGTGGCATTTTCGGTGGCGTAAATGTTGCTCTTGTACTTTGGCTAAAAAAAACTCATTTGAGCGCCACACTGGCGTGTCAATTATGTGGTTTTTTAGCTTTTCAAATTCTATATGATTACCAAAGATAAGCCGGCTTTCTAATAAGCTGGTGGCAAAGGTAACGTCTTCACGCTTTTGCTCTATGGCTTGCGCTATAGTGCGAACACTGTGCCCAATCTCTAAATTGAGATCCCAAAGCATGGTAACAAACTGACCTATTTTTTCGCTGATTTCAGCGTTTGGTTGTTGTGTTACTAGTAGCAAAAAGTCGATGTCGGAATAGGGGTGTAATTCACCTCGTCCATAACCACCTACGGCTATAAGTGCTAAGTCGGGTTCGTGCGCTAAATCATAAACATGAAACAGTTTGATCAGCAAACGATCTATGAATTCAGCCCTGGCATTAATTAAATTACCAACCGGTTGTTTAGAAAACTCATTAAAAAGCCATTTATAAAAATAGCTAGAACAATCGCGATAATCACTAAGTTGCTCTGCGTCGCTAAGCAACTTTTTTACTTTGTTGGGTAATGCCACCGGGGCTGATTCCTTATTTATACGAGTTCATTTTGATAAATAGCTATCAAGTTGAACGGGTATTTTAATGCTCAATGATCCTGTCGATTGTATCATCTGATCGTAGCGTTAAAATTTCAACACCATTTTCAGTTACTAACAAAGTATGTTCCCACTGGGCTGACAAGCTACGGTCACGTGTAACCACAGTCCAATCATCTTTAAGTAGTTTACATTGGCGTTTGCCCGCATTGACCATAGGCTCAATAGTTAAACACATGCCGGCTTTTAATACTTCGCCAGTACCTGCTTTGCCATAGTGCATTACTTGTGGCTCTTCGTGAAACCCTGCGCCAATACCATGGCCACAGTATTCACGAACAATTGAGTAGTTGAAGCTTTCAGCATATTTTTGAATTGCTTCGCCAATATCGCCTAAACGCACACCTGGTTTTACCATTTTAATGGCAAGGTAGAGGCTTTCTTGTGTTACTTCTGCAAGGCGTTTACCTTGAATGTTAGGGGTACCAACATGGAACATTTTAGAAGTGTCGCCGTGGTAGCCATCTTTAATTATGGTAACGTCAATATTAATACTGTCGCCATCTTTTAATGGCTTTTCGTTTGGAATACCATGGCAAATAACATGGTTTACAGAGGTACAAACTGATTTTGGAAAACCATGATAATTTAATGGAGCAGGGATTGCTTGTTGCACATTAACAATATAATCATGACAAATTGTATTTAGCTCATCGGTGGTCACGCCCGGCACTACATATGGGCCGATCATTTCAAGTACATCTGCCGCTAAGCGCCCAGCTACGCGCATTTTCTCTATTTCTTCAGGGGTCTTAATAATAGCGCTCATTGAAGCTCCAAAGTTGAGTTTTTAACATTTATCGTCGCACAATTTTTGCACGCGATGTTGAGTATTTAATTTTAATATGGTATAAAGCGCGCCGTCTTTTTACAAATAAATTCTTTAATGATTTTTTGTATTTAAGGCAAACACAATTTTATTTTAACACACACACGTATCGTCACATACACTTGGGTGCATTAGAAGTTTAAATACTTCGGTGTTGGTGCTATGGGATATGTGGAGGCCTAACCCTAAACAACTATAGAGGATCTATAAAATGGCAAACGTTTCAATGCGCGATATGCTTCAAGCTGGTGTTCACTTTGGTCACCAAGCACGTTACTGGAACCCTAAGATGAAGCCTTTCATCTTCGGCACACGTAACCGTGTACATATCATCAACCTTGAGCAAACTGTACCAATGTTCAACACTGCACTTAAGTTTTTATCTGGTGCTGCTGCAAACAAAGGTAAAGTTCTTTTCGTTGGTACTAAGCGTGCAGCAAGCGAAGCAGTGAAAGAATCTGCAATCGCAAGCGACCAGTACTATGTAAACCACCGTTGGTTAGGTGGCATGTTGACTAACTGGAAAACAGTTCGTCAATCAATCAAGCGTCTTAAAGACCTTGAAATACAAAGCCAAGACGGTACTTTCGAGAAGTTAACTAAGAAAGAAACGTTAATGCTTAACCGCGAAATGGAAAAGCTTGAGAAGAGCCTTGGCGGAATCAAGAACATGGGCGGTCTTCCAGACGCGCTTTTCGTTATTGATGCTGACCACGAGCACATTGCTATCCGTGAAGCTAACAACCTAGGTATTCCGGTTGTTGCAATTGTTGATACTAACTCGAACCCAGATGGCGTTGATTTCATCGTACCTGGTAACGATGATGCTATCCGTGCGGTAAGTCTTTACACTAACGCTGTTGCAACTGCGATCACTGAAGGCCGTGAGAACACACTTGTTGCTCAAGCTGAAAAAGACGATTTCGTAGAAGCTGAGTAATTAGCTGTCTTCAAGTCTTCATCTTTTAAAGGTGAAGACTTGCTATTCTTGTAGAGCGGGTAACCCGCTTATCTAAACCTGATTCAGATTTGAGGAATTACTAATGGCTGTAACTACTGCCCTAGTTAAAGAATTACGCGAGCGTACTGGCGCTGGCATGATGGATTGTAAAAAAGCGTTAACTGAAACTGATGGCGACATCGAGTTAGCGATTGAAAACATGCGTAAAAGTGGCGCGGCTAAAGCAGCTAAAAAAGCAGGCAATATCGCTGCTGAAGGCGCTATCATTATCAAGAAAAATGGTAATGTTGCAGTGCTAGTTGAAGTTAACTGTCAAACAGACTTCGTAGCTAAAGACGTAAGCTTTTTAGCGTTTGCTGATAAAGTAGCAGAAGCTGCAATTGCAGACACTGTGACTATCGAAGACTTACAAGCTAAGTTTGAAGAAGCACGCGTTGAGCTAGTAACTAAAATTGGTGAAAACATTAACGTACGTCGTCTACAGTACATCACGGGTGAAAACCTAGTTGAGTACCGTCATGGTGATCGTATTGGTGTTGTTGTTGCTGGTGTTGCTGATGAAGAAACACTTAAGCACGTTGCAATGCACGTTGCTGCATCAAGCCCTGAGTACTTAACTCCTTCAGACGTTCCTGCTGATGTTGTAGCTAAAGAACAACAAGTACAAATCGAAATCGCGATGAATGAAGGCAAATCTGCTGAAATCGCTGAGAAGATGGTTGTTGGCCGCATGAAAAAATTCACTGGTGAGGTTTCTCTTACTGGTCAAGCTTTCATCATGGAACCTAAGAAAACTGTTGGCGAAATTCTTAAAGAGAAAAACGCAACAGTTACTAGCTTCGTACGTGTAGAAGTTGGTGAAGGTATCGAAAGAAAAGAAGAAGATTTTGCTGCTGAAGTTGCTGCACAAATCGCTGCTGCTAAAGCTAAATAAGATTAACTATTTGTGTAGGGAGTAAAAAAGACATGCAATTAATGTGTTATTTGCTTTTGCTTCACAGCTAGAAATTCTTTAAAATAACCGCGCTTTTATGTTTAACATAAGCGCGGTTATTTTTTATCCATTTTTTATAAAAGTTGGCCCCAATACTATGACTATCAATCGTAAACCTATTTTTAGACGCGTTCTTCTCAAATTAAGCGGTGAAGCTTTAATGGGAGATGAAGGCTTTGGCATCGACCCTAAAGTGTTAGACCGCATGGCTCAAGAAATTAAAGAGCTCGTAGAGCTCGACGTAGAAGTGGGTTTAGTTATTGGCGGTGGAAATTTTTTACGCGGTGGCTCGTTAGCAGAAGCAGGCATGAATCGTGTTGTTGGCGATCACATGGGTATGCTTGCAACCGTAATGAATGGTTTGGCAATGCGTGATGCGCTGCATCGTGCATTTGTAAACTGTCGTTTAATGTCGGCTATTCCACTTCATGGTATGTGTGATGCGTACAATTGGGCTGAAGCAATTAGTTTATTAAAAACGGGCCGCGTAGTTATTTTTGCAGCCGGTACGGGTAACCCATTTTTCACTACCGACTCAGCAGCCTGTTTACGTGGTATCGAAATTGAAGCCGATACGGTAATTAAAGCGACTAAAGTAGATGGCGTTTACAGCGATGACCCAGTTAAAAATCCAGATGCGACACTTTATCGTCATTTAAGTTACAATGAGATAATTGAGAAAGAATTGAAAGTAATGGATTTAGCGGCATTTACATTAGCACGCGATCATAATATGCCATTGAGCGTATTTAATATGAATAAATCAGGCGCATTAAAACGTGTTATTATGGGTGAAGAAGAGGGAACCCTTATTTCTTCACAAGCCTCAGATGAAGTAATTAAATAGATTAGGATTAAACTGTGATTAACGATATTCAAAAAGATGCGCAAGAGCGCATGCAAAAGAGTGTAGCAGCACTGGGCAGCCAGTTATCTAAGATTCGTACTGGTCGTGCTCATCCTGCATTGCTAGATGGTATTATGGTGTCGTATTATGGCTCGCCAACACCGTTAAACCAAGTTGCTAACGTAACAATTGAAGATTCACGTACACTGGCTATTGGTGTATTTGATAAGTCACTTGCGCAAGCGGTAGAAAAAGCAATAATGGCATCTGACTTAGGTTTAAACCCTATGTCAGCAGGTTCAGTTATTCGTGTACCATTGCCAGCATTGACTGAGGAACGTCGTAAAAACTTAATTAAAATTGTTCGTGGTGAAGTTGAAGGCGGTCGTGTTGCAGTACGTAACATTCGTCGTGACGCGAATGGCGATTTTAAAAACTTATTGAAAGATAAAGATATTTCTGAAGATGAAGCGCGTCAAGCTGAAGAAGCAATTCAAAAGATGACCGATAAATTCATTAAAGAAATGGATACTCAATTAGCAGCTAAAGAAGCTGAGTTGATGGAAATCTAAGAAACTAATACGCTGCACTTGGGGTAATAGATTGAACCTATTGCAAGTAAATTCAACGCAGTTAGCGTTAAAAATAGCCACTTGAAATAGATTTATTATCCCGAGTACAGGTTAAATTTATTAGTTTTGAAACGCCGGCTGGGGTATACTAGGCGGCGTTTTTTTATGGAATACTCAATATTTATGGTTCTAGATGCTGACACAATTTCACAGCAATGTTTACCTAAACATGTAGCTATCATCATGGATGGTAACGGGCGTTGGGCGCAAGCCAGAAATAGACCGCGTGTGTTTGGGCATAAAAAAGGTGTGGACGCAGTTCGTCAATCTGTACAGTTTTGTACTAAATTAGGGATACAATCGTTAACCTTATTTGCTTTTAGTAGTGAGAACTGGCGTCGACCTGAAGACGAAGTAAAAACGTTAATGGAGCTTTTTTTATTTGTACTTAGTAAAGAAGTTAAAAAGCTGCATAAAAACAATGTAAAACTGACCATTATTGGAGACTTATCGCGGTTTTCTGAAAGCTTACGCAGTAAAGTAGATACTGCTCAAAAGCTTACAGCAAATAATACCGGGCTGCATTTAAATGTTGCTGCAAATTACGGTGGACGTTGGGATATGGCTAATGCTGCTAAACAACTTGCAGAGCAAGTTGCACAGGGGCAATTAGACCCAGCCGATATTACAGAAGAGCGTATAGCACAGTACATGAGTATGGCAGATCAGGCCGAGCCTGATTTACTAATTCGTACTGGTGGCGATGTCAGAATTAGTAACTTTTTACTCTGGCAAGCAGCTTACGCTGAACTTTACTTTACCGACACACTGTGGCCTGATTTTAATGAAGCAGCATTTGCTGAGGCCATAGCGTGTTACGTTGCCAGAGAGCGACGATTTGGTTGTACGGGCGAACAAATAAAACAATTACTCGCTCAAACCTAAATAGAATAAGGGTCATAATTTTGTTAAAACAACGCATTCTAACCTCACTCGTGCTAGCACCATTAGCGCTTGCTTTGGTTTTTTACACCCCACTGACATTATTTAGTTATTTTGCGGGTGCAATTGTATTAATGGGCGCATGGGAATGGTCTGCTTTTATGGGGCTGTGCAATAAACTTAAGCGCAGCGCTTTTGTACTTTTAGTTGCCGCTTTGCTAGCGTTACTAAACCTGCACTGGCCAATCGAATCACTTTGGCAAGATGGAAAATTAGTTGGTGATGCAAATTACTTATTTACGCTGTCGTTTGCATGGTGGATTGTTGCTAGTTATTTAGTATGGCGCTACCCAGAAATGGCTAAAGCATGGAACGAAGGCATAGTAATGCGCGGTATTGCCGGATTACTAACGTTAGTGCCTTTATGGTTAGCCCTAAATACGCTGCGCAGTGCGCAATATACCGAATCTAGTCATTTTGGCTCTATGCTTATTTTAGTGGTTTTAGGAATCGTATGGAGCGCCGATATTGGTGCCTACTTTACAGGTAAAAGCTTTGGTAAGCGTAAGCTCATGCCAAAAGTAAGCCCAAATAAAACTATTGAAGGTTTAGCCGGCGGCGTTGTCGCTGCAGTTATATTTGTGCTTACATTTTGTCATTTTACCGACGTAGATTTAATTGTATGGCCAATTTACGCCATTATGACTGTGTTTATTGCCTTGTTTTCAGCGGTGGGTGATTTGCTTGAAAGCATGTTTAAACGCGAAGCAGGACTTAAAGACAGCGGTAATTGCTTGCCAGGACATGGCGGGATTTTAGATCGTATTGATAGCCTAACCGCAGCCGCACCTATGTTTGTAATGTGTTATGCGTGGACTTTGAGTTTATGAGTGAAAAGCAGCAACTGGTAATTCTAGGGGCTACAGGCTCTATTGGCCTTAATACCTTAGATGTTGTGGCAAGAAATACTCAGCAGTTTAGTGTTTTTGCATTAGCTGCTGGGAAAAATGCTAAAAAAATGGCTGAGCTATGTATTGCGCATCAGCCACGCTATGGCGTTATGGCAACACAAAGCGCTGCTAAGCAATTGTCGTTATATTTAAGTAATACGCCATGTAAAACGCGGATAATGCATGGTGAGCAGGCTATGAGCGAGCTGTGTGGGCATCCAGAGGTTGATGCTGTCATGTCGGCAATTGTCGGCGCTGCAGGGTTATTGCCGACGTTAAGCGCAGTAGAAGCCGGAAAAAAAGTACTGCTCGCCAATAAAGAATCTTTGGTAATGTCGGGTCAGTTGTTTATTGATAAAGTAAAACAACACAAAGCGACATTGCTACCAATAGACAGTGAACATAACGCTATTTTTCAATGTTTACCGTATTCTCTACAAAATGCGCAAGGCGATCAACACCTGCAATCTCATGGCGTAAGTAAAATATTACTTACCGGATCAGGCGGCCCATTTTTAACCCGTGATATAAATACCCTTAAAGATGTAACCATAGCAGAAGCCGTGGCGCACCCTAATTGGTCTATGGGACAAAAAATATCGGTAGATTCAGCCACCATGATGAACAAAGGGCTTGAGTTTATTGAAGCTAAATGGCTGTTTAACTGCGACCCGAGTGATATTGATGTGGTTATTCATCCACAGAGTATAATTCATTCTATGGTGCAATATCACGACGGCTCAATTTTAGCGCAAATGGGTAACCCTGATATGCGTACCCCAATTGCCCATGCATTAGCTTACCCTGAGCGCATAAATGCAGGGGTTAAGCCGTTAAACTTTTCAGATATTAGTGACTTTTCGTTCACTAAACCAGACTTTTCTCGTTACCCTAATTTACAACTAGCGATTGATGCGTGTAGCGCAGGGCAAGGCGCAACAACGACAGTGAATGCCGCAAACGAGATCGCGGTAAGTGCATTTTTAAATGGTGAAATTGGTTTTACCGATATATACACAATAAATGCACAGACTCTCGAAGCGGCCACGTACACCAATGTGCAAAGCTTAGATGAAATTTTAGAGTGCGATAGATTAGCGCGTTTAAGCGCATCGCAGTTTATAACAAAAGTGACGCATTAATATGTTCGATTTTTTTTGGAATCTCGGCTCATTTATTTTAGCGCTGGGCATTTTAGTTACAGTACATGAATACGGCCACTTTTGGGTGGCGCGTAAAGCCGGCGTTAAAGTGCTGCGCTTTTCTATCGGCTTTGGTAAACCATTGCTAAAATGGCGTGATAAATACGATACCGAGTACGTTATAGCAGCCATACCTTTGGGTGGTTATGTAAAAATGCTCGATGAGCGGGTTGATGAAGTACCTGCAAATCAGCGTCATTTATCGTTTAATGCTAAGTCGGTACAAGCGCGTATAGCGATTGTTGCTGCGGGGCCCGTTGCTAATTTTATATTTGCTATATTTGCACTTGCCGTTATGTATATGGTGGGTGTGCAATCAGTAAAACCTGTTGTTGGCAGTGTGGTTGAAGGCAGTCGTGCAGCGCAAGCGGGATTAATGCCGAGCCAACAAATTACTAAAATTGGTGATGATGAAATTACCACCTGGCAAGACGCAACCTTTGCGCTTATGTCGAGTTTAGGTGATAAAAGCGTTGCAGTAACTGTACGTAACGAAAACTATCAGCAGCAAACAAAAATGCTCAATTTAGACGGCTGGAAACTTGATCAGCAAGACGTGCCACCATTGAGCTCTCTAGGCATAGTACCATTTAGGCCACAAGCAACACTTAGTATTGCTGCGGTTACTAAAAGCTCTGCTGCAGAGCTGGCAGGGTTAAAAATAAATGATACTATTGTGGCTGTAAATGGCGAAACAATAAGCAATTGGCAGCAATTAGTTAATCTTATTACCCAATCGGCTAACAAATCATTACAATTTAGTGTAAAAAGACAGGACACTATAAAAATAATATCGGTAATACCTCAAGCTAGGGTTAACGCTCAGGGCATAGAGCAAGGCTTTTTAGGGGTTGCACCAATAGTAGAAAAATGGCCGCAAGGTTATATAGAAACTAGACATTATGGCCCGCTCGATAGTATTGTGCGAGGTAGTAAAGAAACGTGGCGATTAATTACCCTTAGCTTTGATATGATAGGTAATTTAATTACAGGCCAGATTTCGGTTAAAAATTTAAGTGGCCCAGTAGGCATTGCCGTAGGCGCGGGGACTAGCGTAAGCTACGGTTTCGTTGCGTTTTTAAGCTTTTTAGCACTGATCAGTGTTAACTTGGGTGTATTTAATTTATTGCCCTTGCCAGTGCTTGATGGCGGACACTTAATGTATTACATAATTGAACTTTTTCGTAAAAAGCCAGTCTCTGAAAAGACACAAGAGTTTGGTTTTAAAGTGGGTGCGTTACTACTCATTTTTTTAACATGTTTCGCTTTGTTCAATGATGTATCGCGTTTGTCGTTTTAACGTGACAATGACTAATTAGAACCACGATTGTACAGCTCGTAAATTTACTTTTCGATGCTAAGCGGTAATACAGTTGTAAAGGATAAATATAATAAAATGGCTATAAAAAAACATTTGGTAGTTTCAAGTTTATTGGGTGCAAGCTTTGCAGCCCTAGGCCAAAACTCCTTTATTGTTGAAGATCTCAAAGTTGAGGGTTTACAGCGTGTAGCACTGGGTGCTGCATTAACGCATATTCCTATTAACGTGGGCGATAATGTTGATGAGTACACGATTTCAAAAACAATCAAGTCTCTCTACCGCTCAGGTCACTTTGACAATATAAAAGCGCTACGCGACGGTAATAACGTTGTTTTTAAAGTAACTGAACGCCCAACAATTAGCTTTATTGAGTTTGATGGCAATAAAGATATTAAAGATGAGCAGCTTAATCAGTCACTTGATCAGCAAAATATTCGCCAAGGCGAGCCACTAGATAAAACCGTTATTGATAATATAGAAAAAGGCTTAACTGAATTTTTCCACAGTATTGGTAAATACAACGCTAAAGTTGATATTAGTATCACTAAACTGCCGCGTAACCGGGTTAAACTTAAATTAAAATTTGATGAAGGTGATGCTGCATCAATTCGTCAAATTAACTTGGTAGGTAATGAACTTTTTTCTAATGAAGAGCTATTACAACTGGCTGAGTCGCAACAAGACTTACCTTGGTGGCAGTTTATGGGCAGCGACCGCTACCAAAAACAAACCATTGAAGGCGATTTAGAAAAAATTCGTAGCTTTTATTTAGACCGTGGTTACCTACGTTTTAACATAGACTCTACCCAAGTGTCGGTTAGCCCAGAGCGTGAGTCTGTATACGTTACTGCTAACTTAACTGAAGGGGTTAAATATAAAGTTAAAGGTTTTGACTTTATTGGTGACTTACTTGGTCGCGAAGACTTAATTAAAAGTGTTATTCCACTACGAGCGGGTGAGTTATATAACGGCTCAGTGGTTACCTCTTCAGAAGAATTTATAAAAAGCTACTTAGCGCGTTTTGGTTATGCCAATGCTGAAGTACGCACAATTCCGCAAATTGATGACGAAAATCAAGAAGTACAACTAACCTTATCGGTTAACCCTGGTAAGCGTGTTTATGTGCGCCGGATTATTGTTGGTGGTAACCAAAGTACTGCAGATGAAGTGCTACGCCGCGAAATGACACAGCTTGAAGGCGCATGGTTATCTAACCAAAGCTTAGAGCGTTCAAAATTACAAATTCAGCGTTTACCTTATATGGAAAAAGTTGATTTTAACGTTGTGCCAGTCCCAGGTGTTGATGACCAAGTAGATGTTGATTTTACTGTAAAAGAGCAGTCGGCTGGTAGCTTTAATGCCGGCTTAGCGTACGGCTCATACCTAGGTTTACAGTTTAATATTGGTGTAACAGAATCTAACTTTTTAGGTACTGGTAATCAAATAGGCTTTAATATTAATACCTCGCGTGGTTCTGAGCGTGTGAGCGTGTCTTATACCGACCCATACTTCACGCCAGATGGCGTATCGCAAGGTAGCAGTATTTTTTACAGTAACTACGATGCAAGTAAGTTTAGTTTGATCGACTATAAGTCGAAAAGCTATGGATTGGGGACTAATATAGGCTTCCCAATTGATGCGGTTAACCGCATTAACTTTGGTGTTCGTTGGATTCAAGAAGAGCTTTCAGATATTGCAGAGTACGAGCAAACGCGTGTACTGCGTGAAACCTTCTTAGACCAAGACAACCCAGATGCTGGTTTTGACTTTACTAAATATGAGTTAAGTGCTGGCTGGTCTCGCGTTACGGTAAACCGTGGTTTATTCCCAACAGCGGGCTCACGTCAAACGCTAAACTTAACAGCAACAACGCCGAATTCTGACTTGAAATACTTTAAGTTAAACTATGATTCGCGTTTTTACTGGCCAATATCGAACGACCATCGCTGGGTGTTCTCAACCCGTGCGGCGTTAGGTTACGGTAATGGTTATGGTTCAACTAACGGCTACGACCAAGTACTGCCATTCCAAGAATACTTCCGTATTACTGAAATGGAACTACGTGGTTTTGACCGAAATACAATTTTACCACGCGCAATTGCACGTATACCGCAATCAATTCCGGGTACACCTTTACCAGATGGCTCAACCACAGGTAATATAGGCGGCTCATCTGAATTTGATGTGCTAGTACCACAAGGTCGAATTGGTGGTAATGCTAAAGCGGTAGCAGGTATGGAATTAATTGTACCTACACCGTTTTTAGATGAAGAAAATACCAGTTCAGTACGTACCAGTTTCTTTGTTGATGCTGCTAACGTATGGGATACCGAGTTTAACGTAGACCGTTACCAAAATTTAGCAGCCGATGAGCGAGCTAAATTAGATGATTACTCTGATCCAATGCGTTTTAGGGTTTCAACCGGTTTATCATTACAGTGGATCTCTCCAATGGGTCCAATGCTGATTAGTTTTGCGTATCCATTGCAAAAAGAAGAAGATGACGATACGAAGACCATCAGTTTTAATATTAGTAACAGCTTTTAAAGGAGTTTTTTGTGAATAAATTATTTAAATCAACGGCAGTAGCTGTTTTAGCAACACTTATGATGGGCACCTCGGTAAGTGCATTTGCACATAAAGTAGGTATTGTAGACATGCAAGAAATCTACAAGCAAATACCACAAATGGCTAAAATTGAGCAATCTCTACAAACTGAGTTTGCAGAGCGCCGTCAAGAGTTAGAAAAGTTACAAGGCGATATTCGCTTTGAAGCTGAAAAATTCAAGCGTGAAAGTACCACTATGAGCCAAGCGCAAAAAGATAAACTGCGTGACAAAATTCAGGGTATGCAAAAAAACCTTGCTGAAGTAGGTCGTCCTCTTGAGCAAGAAATTAAAGCACGCCAAAACCAAGAGCTTGCAAAAGTGCAGGGTTTAATTATCAAAACAATTGAAGACATTGCTAAAGATGGCGACTTTGATGAAGTTAAAGTTAAAGATACAACTATTTACTTTAACCCTAAAAAAGTAACTGATCTTTCTAATAAAGTAGTTGCTGCAGTGAGTAAGAAATAATTAAGTTATGCAAAATTATACGCTTTCGCAAATAGCGGAACTTCTAAGCGCCGAGCTGCAAGGTGATGGCGCTTTAGAAATAACAAAAATAGCAACACTTGCACATGCCCGCTCAGGGCATATTGCATTTTTAGCGAATAAGAAATATCGCTCGCAACTTGAAGCGACTCAAGCCAGTGCTGTCATTGTTAGTGAAGCAGATGCTCCTTACTTTAACGGCAATAAACTAATAGTTTCAAATCCGTATGTAAGTTACGCCAAGCTTGCGCAATTAATGGATACGACGCCACGCTCTGCCGCAACAGGCATTCATCCAAGCGCGGTTGTTCACCCAAATGCGACAGTAAGTAAAAGTGCCGCTATTGGCGCTAATACGGTAATTGAAAGCAATGCGATAATTAACGATAACGTACAAATTGGTCCGAACAGTTTTATTGGTGAAGGTGTTAAAATAGGCTCAGGCACTAAGCTTTGGTCGAATGTAACTATTTATCATAATGTTGAAATTGGCTCAGATTGTTTGTTGCAAGCCAATAGCGTTATAGGTAGTGATGGTTTTGGTTATGCTAATGAGCGTGGGCAATGGATTAAAATTCCTCAGCTTGGCTCTGTTATTATTGGTGATAAAGTTGAAATTGGCGCAAGTACTACAATTGATCGTGGTGCACTTGACGATACTATTATCCATAGTAATGTAATTATTGATAACCAATGCCAAATAGCACATAACGTTGAAGTTAACTCAGGCACAGCTATTGCTGGTTGTACTGTACTTGCTGGTAGCGTCACCATAGGTAAAAACTGCCAAATTGGCGGCATGACAGCAATTAATGGTCACATGAGCGTCTGTGATGGTGTTATAATTACGGGTATGAGTATGGTGACAAAATCAATCACCGAGCCAGGTATCTATTCATCTGGTATACCTCATACTACAAACAAAGAATGGCGTAAATCAATCGCTCACTTGCGTAACCTTTCTGAAATGAAAAGCCGTATTAAAGCACTTGAGCAATTAAATAAGCCATAAACGTTGAACACTAATGAGGATGCTATTTTGGCAAACGAATTAAATAGCCTTGATATTCAAGAAATTTTAAGTTTATTACCGCATCGCTACCCGATGTTATTAGTTGATAGAGTAATTGACTTTACACCTGGCAAATCTTTGCATGCTATTAAAAATGTGACTATAAACGAACCCATTTTTACCGGGCATTTCCCAAATCAGCCAATTTTTCCGGGTGTATTAATATTAGAAGCCATGGCTCAAGCAACTGGGTTACTTGGCTTTAAAACGGTTGAAAACCGTAGCGAAAATGAATTGTATTTGTTTGCAGCTGTAGATAATGCACGTTTTAAAAAACCAGTACTTCCTGGTGATACTATGCATTTACATGTTGAGTTTTTAAAAGAACGTCGTAATTTATGGAAGTTTGCAGCAGAAGCAAAAGTCGATGGCAAGCTAGTATGTAGCGCCGAAATTATGTGTGCGAGAAGAGAGTTTTAATTGTGATTCATCCAACGGCAATAATCGAACCAGGCGCGACACTAGGCAGCAATGTTTCAGTGGGACCATATAGTTATATTGGCAATGATGTTGTCATTGGTGATAACTGTATTATTGAGTCTCATGTTGTAGTTAAAGGCCCATCAACTATCGGTTCTGGAAATCATATTTTTCAGTTTGCGTCGGTTGGTGAAGCATGCCAAGACAAAAAGTACAACAACGAACCAACATCGCTCACTATTGGTGACAATAATATTATTCGCGAATGCGTTACAATTCACCGTGGCACAATTCAAGATCAGGGCGTAACCATTATAGGTAGTAATAACCTGTTTATGGCCTATACCCATGTTGCTCACGATGCAGTGATTGGCGATAATGTTATATTTGCTAATAACGCCAGTGTAGCAGGGCATGTACATATTGGTGACTGGGTTATTCTTGCGGGCAACTCAGGTATACATCAGTTTTGTAAGGTAGGCGCACATGCATTTGTAGGCATGTATTCAGCTATTAATAAAGATGTACCACCATTTGTTACCACTATAGGTATACCTGCAGGTCCAGTTGCAATTAATACTGAGGGCATGAAACGCCGTGGTTTTCAAAGCGATGAGATAATGGCTGTACGCCGTGCTTATAAAGTATTTTATCGTAAAAGCCTAGGTGTAGATGAAGCAATTGAGTCACTTAGCGAAGATGCGCAAAAGTATCCAGCAGTACAGTTAATGATAGATTTTGTTAAAAGCTCAGAGCGCGGTATCGTACGATAAACGCCTTTTAGCTTATATAAAAAACCACCTAAGAGTAATCGATGGTGGTTTTTTATTGCTTATTATTTATAATTATTAGTGAGTAATTCAGGATCAGCTCAGGCAAGTAGCTGTAGGCTAGTTGCTAATTATATCAATTACATAAGCTATTAAATGATACTTAAAAAACTCACTGTTACTTTTATTGCTATTATCCTTGCAGGTTGTAGTAGTCAACCACTTGTAAAATCAAGCTCAGGGGAGCTGACACAGCTTGGCAAAGCATCATTTTATGCCGATAAATACCAAGGAAGAACCACCGCAAATGGCGAACGCTTTGATCAGCAAGCAGCAACGGCAGCGCATCTTAAGCTGGCCTTTGGTACTAAAGTGAAAGTAACAAACCTAGCAAATAATAAGTCGGTAATAGTGAGAATTAACGACCGAGGTCCTTATATACGCGGGCGTATTATAGATTTATCGAGCAGTATGTTTAAAAAGATAGCCGACCCTAAAGTCGGCGTTATTGATGTACAAGTTACCGTAATAGATAAAGCGAATTAAAAACGGATAGTAAGTGACGTGTAAGCAGGATCGCTAAGTAATTGCTGATGGGTGCCTTGTGCTATTACGCGCCCATCCTCTAACCAAATAATATTATCCATATGTTCAAGCAGGGCTGGATCATGGGTAATAGTAAGTACACTGGCGTTACTCATAACTTGCATAATGGCATGCATTACACTTTGTTTAGATTGATTATCTAGCCCTTCTGTTGGCTCATCAAGCACTAAAATAGCGGGGTTTTGCAATAAAGCCTGCGCAATCGCAATCCGCCTCGACTGACCTTGTGACACATTACGCCCACCGGTACCTAAGCGGGTATTTAATCCCGATTTTAACTCAGTAAACCACGGGCTAAGTTGTGCATGCGCTAGTGCATCTAGCATTTGCGCTTTAGTTGCATTAGGCGCTGCATAGCATAGGTTTTCTTTTAAAGTGCCATCAAAAATATGATGCTGTTGAGCCAAAATATTAATTAACCTTGCTCGATTATCATTACTTAATAAATGCAAATCAACGCAGTTGCCTTGCTCACTCAAGGTAATATTGCCTTGTTGCAGTGGCCATAAACCGGTGAGTAAGTTAACTAAGGTGGTTTTACCGCTGCCGCTTCTACCAACAATGGCCACTTTTTGCTGCGGCTTTAGCTCAAAACTCACGTCATTTAATGCTGGGTGTTTATCGTAACAATAACTAATGTTCTTAAGTGTTAGTGAGGGATTTTGCAAAGCCAAATTATTATTTATAGCGGCATCATATTGCGTATTAGCATTTACGGCTTTATCTTCAAGCGTAAATAAACGTTCAGCTGCTTTTAACACATTTGGTAATTCAATAAACGCATTTGGCAGGAGTAACACACTCTCAAAGCTGGCGAGCACAAATAGGCTTAGCATTGCCAGCTCAACATTAACCATGGCATTACTGTAAACCAGGGGCGCTATGGTCACAATACTTGCGATCATGGCCAGTTGTACAACTAATAAGCTTAAACCATCGGTATTAGCCAGCGCCTTGTGGCGAATAAACAGTTGCTGATTATACTGCTCGCTTAAATCATCGCACTTAGCAATTTGCTGCTCCCGAGCTTGGTAAATACTTAGTTCTCTAAGGCCGGATAAAGTGTCGGAAAGCTCAGAGCGCAGCTGTGCACTTAACTGTGTTTCTTTGTGGCTGTTTTTATTTAATTTAGCGCTAAGAAAAGCGGGTAAAACGACGCCAATCAGAACAATGCCAGTAAAACAAATAAGTGCGACATCGGCGTTGTATGCCGACATAAACAGCATAATAATAGGCACGCTTAATAGCGCAACTAACATAGGTAATAATACGTTTAAGTAAAACTTATCTAGCGCGTCTACATCGTTTTGGAGCCGATTAACTAAATCGGCGCTGCGGCTCATTGCTAAGTCAACATTATTGAGTTTACTGAGGGTAGAGAACACACTAACGCGAATTTCACTTAGCATTAAAAACGTAGCATTGTGAGTTACTAAGCGTTCCCCATACCGTGATGCGGTGCGTACAATCGCTAAAAAGCGAATAGTACCTGCTGGAGTAAAGTAATTCATTTGTGTACCGGCAATACCGGCTGCCGCCATTGAGGCTAAAAACCAGCCCGATATAGCCAGTAACCCCACATTAGCAAGTACTGTAATTGTGGCTAAAAAGGTACCCAACAACATAGCTTTGTAGTGAGGACGGCACAGTTTTAGTAAGCGAATAAAATTATGCATGAACTGCTCCTTGCTGTGCTGTTTGCAGTAAAGTGGCAAACTCACCATCTTCAGCCGCTAAGCTATTAAAGCAACCTTGCTGAGCTATTTTGCCATTGTGCATTACAATAAGTTGCTCAGCATTTTTGACTGTATTGAGCCGATGGGCAATAACTAGCACTAAATTATTTTTTGCATAATCAGCTATAGCATGTTGAATAACTTGTTCGGTTTCGCTATCAAGGTGCGCAGTAGGTTCGTCAAGTACCAATATAGGTGCTTGTTTTATAAAAGCACGCGCAAGGGCAATGCGTTGCTTTTGACCACCAGAAAGTCCCTCACCTTGCTCGCCAATTAAAGTATTAAAACCATCAGGCAGTGCCTTTATAAAGCCCAAAGCGCCTGCTTGCTTTGCTGCATGCTCAAGCTCAAGCTCTTGTTGCGTTGCATTAGGCTTTGCTAATTTAATATTGGCAGCAATAGTGTCGTAAAATAACGTGGCTGATTGCGGTATCCACGCAATGTGGCTTTGTAATTGCCCAATATGTGCAGTACTTAAAATTTGCTGATTAATACTTATATGCTTAATGACCTCGGGGTGAAACCCCAATAAACAATCAAACAGGGTACTTTTACCCGAGCCACTGGCACCAACAACGGCAATTAACCCTTTGTTGGGTAGAGATAAGTTTATATTTTTTATTCCTTCGTCACTATTTGGGTAGGTAAAGCTAAGGTTATTAACTGTAATTGAGCTAATAGTAGCGCTAATTTTGTCAGTAGTGTGTTCGCTTTGTTGCTCAGGCAATGGGGCATTTAAAATTATTAGCATGTCGGCGGCGGCACTTATACCTTGCAAGCGCGCATGATAGTGGCTGCCTAATTGACGCAGCGGCAAATAAAATTCAGGCGCTAACAGTAAAACCACAAAACCAGTGGCAAAATCAAGTGTGCCAAAAAACAATCTAAAACCAATAATAACCGCTACTAATGCCACACTAATGGTTGCCAAAAATTCCAATGCAAATGATGATAAAAAAGCAATTTTTAATACGCTAAGTGTTGCGTGTCTAAAGTCATCAGATATTTTAGCAATTTGTTTTAGCTCTAAGCGAGTGGCGTTAAATAGTTTAAGTTGGGTAAGCCCTTGTACGCGATCAAAAAAGTAATTTCCTAATACCGCCAGTTGTTGCCAACGTTGTTGATTAAGCGCTTCGGCTTTTGAGCCAACTAAAATCATAAAAAAAGGAATAAGGGGCGCAGTTAATAAAAATATTAGCCCAGCTTTGTAATCTGTCGGAAAAATAACGATTAATATAGCCAGCGGAATAAGCGCACTGTAGGCAACGCCAGGTAGGTACTTAGCATAATAATCGTGTAGCGCTTCTACACCATTGTGCAATGTATTGAGGGTAGCACCTTGGCCATGTTGCTCTACATAGCTTGGCCCAAGCAGGCTGAGCTTATTAAGTAGGGTTTGGCGCATTGCCGACTTTATTTTAAGTGCAGCATAAGCGCTAAAGCGTTCACTTAGTGTTAAAAATACCGCGCGCAGTAAAATAATACCGGCCAAAGGCCATAATAAGTAGGTGATTTCAGCCAAACTATACTGTTCAAAAATTACATTATGAATAGCTTGAGCAAGTAAATAAGCACCTGCAATCATGAGTAATGCGTTAACAGTACCCAGTGCAATGCTTAGCTTTAATAGCATTGCAGCGGGTTTACTTTGACGCTTTAAAAAAGCGCGCAAAGACTGCTGTTGCGCGCGATCAGGGCGGGTGTTAGTCGTCATTTTTAGTTGTGTTAGTCTCTTTTAATAAATCATGCATTACTTGCTCGTCATCAGCAATACTGTCTTTATTTTGCTGAAACTCATACCACATTACATTTATTACACCTAAGGTACAGGCTAAAAGTACACCTAAAATCCAAGCGAAATACCACATAGTTTAGTCTCCTTAGTAGCTACCGTGAGGGTTGTTTTCTATTTCTTCTACCGTAACGCGGCGCCACATTTTTACGTAACACCAGGTGGTGTAAGATAAAATAATTGGCACAAAAATAACTACGGCAACAAACATAACGTTAAGCGTCATATGGCTCGACACCGCATCCCAAATAGTTAAACTAATATTTGGGTTATTACTCGATGGCATAATAAAGGGGAACAGTGATACGCCTGCCGTCATAATAATGCCTATTAACATTAAGCTAGTTGAAGCAAGCCCTAATGCGGGCTTATTTAATTTAGAGAACAACAATGCACTGAGTGCCATTGCAAACGCTAAAATAGGGAAGGTCATAGTCCAAGGGCGCTCACTGTAATTAGTTAGCCAAGCCCCTTGCGCAGTTGTAACTACTTTTGCCAGTGGGTCGGCATGGCTTTGTGTATCCGGCATAGATACAATTTGATAACCCGTTAAATTAGCAACCCAAAAACCAGCTGCTGCAAATAGCACAATAAATAGAATAAGTGCATAACGACCATATTGCCCTGAGCGCTCTGCAACTAAGCTAGCAGTACGCAATTGTAGCCACATACCTGCATGAGCTATTAACATAGTAATACTAATTACACCTACTAACAGTGCAAATGGGTTAAGTAGTGCAAAAAACGAACCTTGGTAACTTACTCGTAAAAAATTATCAATGCTAAAAGGCACACCTAAAAAGAGGTTACCAAAGGCCACACCAAATACTAATGCAGGAATGGCACTGCCAGCAAATAGGCCCCAGTCCCAGTTATTACGCCAGCGTTTTGAATCTACTTTACTGCGGTAATCAAACCCAAGTGGTCTAAAAAATAATGCAAACAATACCAGCATCATAGCAAAATAAAAGCCTGAAAAAGCCGCTGCATATACCATAGGCCACGCGGCAAATAGTGCACCACCGGCGGTAATAAACCATACTTGGTTGCCATCCCAATGCGGGCCAATAGTATTAATAACGGTGCGGCGCTCTGAATCAGTTTTACCCACTAGGCGCAGCAGCATAGCAACGCCCATATCCATGCCGTCGGTAATTGCAAAGCCAATTAGCAGTATGCCTATGATCAACCACCACAGCATTTTTAATGTTTCATAATCAAAAATCATGATTGCTCTCCTCTACCTTCAGTGGTGTTATTAGGTAGTTCAAAGTGATACTTACCGGTATGTAGTGAGCTTGGGCCTTGCTTAATAAAGCGTAGCATTAACCAACCTTCAACAATGGCTAAGCCGGTATAAAATACAATAAACCCAGTTAAGCTAATTAAAATATCGTTTACCGTTAGCGTAGAAGTTGCTAAAAAGGTTGGTAATATTTCAGAAATAGCCCAAGGCTGGCGACCATATTCGGCCACAATCCAACCAAATTCAATGGCTATCCACGGCAGTGGAATACTTAAAACAGTAGCCCATAACAGCCAACGTTTTTGCTCAATAACTCGCTGCGCGTTATAGTAAAAAGCAAGAATAAACACACCCAACATTAATACGCCACAGCCAACCATAATACGAAAAGACCAAAACATTGGGCCCACTTTAGGAAAAGAGTCTTTAACTGCTTTTTGAATTTGCTCTTCTGTGGCATCTACTACATCAGATGTATAACGCTTCAGTAATAGGCCGTAGCCTAAATCGTCTTTTAGGGTGTTAAATTTAGCGACGTTTTCAGGCGTGTCATCACCAGCGCGCAGTTTTACTAGGTATTCGTACGCAATCATACCGTTACGAATTCGCACTTCGTGTTGTTTTTCTAGATCGTTAATACCGGTCACTTGCTCATCGAGCGAGCGAGTTGCAATAAGCCCTAATGCATACGGGATTTTTACAGCGCCGTGAGTTACCTGCTTTTCTGAATCTGGGAAACCTATAAGTGTAAACGCTGCTGGAGCTTCTTCGGTATGCCATTCTGCTTCAATGGTGGCCAGTTTTACTTTTTGCACTTCGCCTACTTCATAACCCGATTCATCGCCGAGCAAAATAACACAAAAAATAGAGGCTAAACCAAAGCCAGAGGCGACTGAAAACGAGCGTTTAGCAAAGGCTAAGTCGCGTCCTTTTAAAATATAATAACCACTAATACCGAGCACAAACATAGATGCAGCAACATAACCTGCAGATACGGTATGAATAAATTTAACCTGTGCTACAGGGTTAAATACCAGCTCTGCAAAGCTGGTCATTTCCATGCGCATGGTTTGGTAATTAAACTCGGCACCTACTGGGTTTTGCATCCAGCCGTTGGCAATTAAAATCCATAACGCCGACATGTTAGTACCAATTGCCATTAAAAAGGTAGCACCTAAGTGCTGGCGTTTAGAGAGCCGGTCCCAACCTAAAAAGAACATCCCCACAAAAGTTGATTCTAAAAAGAATGCCATTAACCCTTCAATTGCTAATGGAGCCCCAAAAACATCACCTACGTAATGGGAGTAATAAGACCAGTTGGTACCAAACTCAAACTCCATGGTAAGACCCGTAGCCACACCAATTGCAAAGTTAATACCAAACAATTTCCCCCAAAACTTAGTCATATCGCGATAAATTTCACGACCGGTCATAACGTAAACCGATTCCATAATAACTAAGATCCAAGTCATACCTATAGTTAAAGGTACAAATAAGAAGTGAAAGAGGGCGGTAACAGCGAACTGCAATCGCGATAGATCCACAAAGGTTTCATCTATCATGTTTAGCTCCTAAATATGTGATGTAGTTACAGCACAAAGCAATAATTTGACGGGTGCGTTGGTTTTATAAGGTTTCAGTAATTACTGAAAGTTTCGTTAGTATTTACTTTTGACCATTTGAAGTCAATATTTATATTAGTAAAACTCAATATAAGCGGTTAGTGCTTAATCAGTATCAAAAGCATACAGTACCTGGGCTATTTTTAGCAAATTTAAGCACTTAGTTTTAAGCATTTAATCCAATACGAAAACGCGGTAAACTAGGTTCAATTAACGCCCAGAGTCTGTTAACCCATAAAGGCAAACAGGCCCTAGTTTACGTGTGAAAAAATCAAATGAATAAAGATCAAAAACAACTACGAATTGGTATTGTGGCAGGTGAACTGTCGGGCGATATTTTAGGTGAAGGCTTAATTAAAGCACTTAAAAAGCATTTTCCCGATGCGATTTTTGAAGGTATAGCGGGCCCTAAAATGCAGGCGCAAGGCTGTAACACGCTTTACGACATGGATGAATTGTCGGTAATGGGGTTGGTTGAAGTATTAGGGCGCCTACCACGCTTACTTAAAATACGTAAACAACTGGTGCAACATTTTATTGATAACCCACCTGATGTATTTATTGGCATAGATGCGCCCGATTTTAACTTGCGCGTAGAAAAGCCACTTAAAGACGCCGGAATAAAAACAGTACAATACGTAAGCCCCTCGGTTTGGGCATGGCGAGAAAAACGCATTCATACCATAAGTGCTGCTACTAACTTAGTGCTTGCATTATTACCGTTTGAAAAAGAATTTTACGACAAGCACCAAGTACCTTGTACATTTGTAGGGCACACATTAGCAGACGATATAGCGCTTGAGCACGACGATAGCAAAGCCCGCAAAGAGCTAGGTTTAAGCCCAGATGATAAAGTACTTGCCCTGCTACCTGGTAGTCGCGGCTCAGAAGTAGGCTTATTAAGCGAAACCTATATTAAAACAGCCGTGCAGTTACAAGCGCAAAACCCAGCACTTAAAATTGTGGTGCCATTGGTTAACGCCAAACGCAAAGCGCAGTTTACTGAAATTTTAAATGCTACTGCGCCAACGCTTAAAATTAGTTTGCTGGATGGACAATCAAAACAAGCTATGCAAGCAGCCGATGCTATTTTATTAGCGTCGGGTACTGCCACGCTTGAGGGCATGCTGTATAAAAAGCCCATGGTAGTGGGTTATAAAATTAAACCACTGAGCTATTGGATTTTTAAAACCTTATTTACCTTTAATATAAAGTATTTTTCATTGCCGAATTTATTGGCCGATGAAGAACTCGTACCCGAGTTTTTGCAAAGTGAGTGCAATGTAGCTAATTTAACGCAAGCACTTACGCCTATGCTAAATACCGATAACCAAGCATTAAAAGCACGCTTTTTAGCGATCCACAAAAAAATTAGGTTAAATGCCAGCGAACAAGCAGCCAATGCTGTAGCGGAGTTAATAAATGCAAATTGAACGACCCAATGTAGCCCTTATTGCCGGTGTTGACGAAGTAGGGCGTGGCCCCCTTGTTGGCGACGTAGTTACTGCTGCCGTTATTTTAGATCCCTCAAAGCCTATTGCAGGTTTAGCAGATTCAAAAAAATTAACGGATAAAAAACGCCAAGCGCTTGCCATTGAAATTCAAGAAAAAGCATTGTGTTACGCGTATGGTCGTTGCAGCCCAACAGAGATTGATGAACTAAATATTCTGCACGCCACTATGCTTGCCATGACTCGCGCAGTAGAGGGGCTAAGCACGCAACCTGAATTTGTATTTATAGATGGCAACCGCCTACCTAAGTTAACCATGCCAGCGCAAGCAATAGTAAAAGGCGACAGCTTAGTAGCCGAAATTTCAGCCGCTTCTATTTTAGCTAAAGTAGCGCGCGACAACGAAATGGTAGAGCTAGATAAACGCCACCCAGAATATGGTTTTGCAGGGCATAAAGGCTATCCAACCAAAGCGCATTTTGCAGCACTTGAGCAATATGGCGCAATAAAGGAGCATCGTAAAAGCTTTAAACCAGTGCAACGTGTATTAGCGCAAGCCAAAGGTGAGGCGTAAACATGGCAGCTCCAGATTTTGTTCACTTAAGAGTTCACTCTGATTTTTCGATGGTTGATGGCCTTGCCAAAACCAAGCCAATTGTAGCCAAAGCACAAGAGCTACAAATGCCGGCAATTGCTATTACCGACCAAATGAACTTATGTGGCTTAGTGCGCTTTTACGAAACAGCCCACAGCACAGGTATAAAACCTATAGTGGGTGCTGACTTTTGGCTACGCAGCCCTGAGTTTGAAAACGAGCCAAGCCGCATTACTATTTTAGCAAAAGACAATCAAGGTTATAAAAACCTCACTTTATTAATATCTAAAGCATATCAGCGCGGGCATGTATTTCATCGCCCGGTGATTGATCGTGATTGGCTAATAGAACTTAAAGCCGGGTTAATAATACTCTCTGGTGCAAAAGACGGCGATTTAGGTAAAGCGTTATTAAAAAATAACCCGAGTGTTATTGAATCGGTTGTTAGCTTTTATAAACAGCATTTTAGTGATAACTACTACCTTGAGCTGGTTCGAACTAATCGACCGCTTGAAGAAGATTACTTACATATGGCGGTAGAGCTTGCTGCTAAAGAGCAATTACCCGTTGTGGCCACTAACGAAGTGGTGTTTTTAAAACCAGAAAACTTTGAAGCACACGAAATTCGCGTGGCTATTTTTGATGGTTATACACTGGATGATAAACGCCGCCCTAAACGATTTTCAGAAGAGCAATACTTAAAAACGCCAGAGCAAATGGCTGAGTTATTTAGCGACATTCCAGAGGCATTACAAAACACCGTAGAAATAGCCAAACGCTGTAATGTAACGGTGCAGCTTGGCACTTACTTTTTGCCAGATTATCCGACCGGCTCACTTAAAATTGAAGACTTTTTAGTTAAGGTGTCACAAGACGGTCTTGAAGAGCGATTGCAGTTTTTATTTCCTGATGAGCAAGAGCGTAAAGAAAAACGCGTTGAATACGATGAGCGTCTAGATATAGAGCTTGGTGTAATTAACGAAATGGGATTCCCAGGTTATTTCTTAATCGTAATGGAATTTATTCAGTGGAGCAAAGATAACAATATTCCAGTTGGCCCTGGGCGTGGGTCAGGTGCAGGATCACTGGTAGCCTACGCGCTTAAAATTACCGACCTTGATCCATTGGAATTTGACTTGCTGTTTGAGCGGTTTTTGAACCCAGAACGTATTTCAATGCCCGACTTCGACGTCGATTTTTGTATGGATAGGCGCGATGAGGTGATTGATCATGTATCGGCCTTGTATGGGCGTAACGCGGTATCGCAAATTATTACCTTTGGAACCATGGCGGCAAAAGCGGTAATACGCGATGTTGGCCGAGTGCTAGGTCACCCGTACGGTTTTGTTGATCGTATTTCAAAAATGATCCCAGGCGATCCTGGGATGACACTTGCCAAGGCATTTGATATAGAGCCACGCTTGCAAGAAGCCTACGATGGCGACAATGAAGTAAAAGATTTAATCGACATGTGTCGTATTCTCGAAGGGTGTACACGTAACGCCGGTAAACATGCGGGTGGGGTAGTAATATCGCCCACCACAATTACCGACTTTGCTGCTCTTTATTGCGATGACGAAGGTAAGTTTCCGGTTACTCAGTTTGATAAAAACGATGTAGAAACTGCCGGTTTAGTTAAGTTTGACTTTTTAGGCTTACGAACGCTGACTATATTGCAGTGGGCGCTCGACATGACCAACGAGCGCTTAGCGCGCACCGGTAAAGAACCAGTAGATATTAATACTATTCCGTTGGATGATAAAAAGAGTATTGAGTTACTACTGCGCGCCGAAACGACTGCGGTGTTTCAGCTAGAATCACGGGGCATGAAAGACTTAGTAAGGCGCTTAAAGCCCGACAGCTTTGAAGATATGATTGCTTTAGTAGCCTTGTTTCGACCCGGTCCGCTGCAATCGGGCATGGTAGATAACTTTATCGACCGAAAATTAGGCCGCGAAGAAATCTCATACCCCGATGCGCAGTATCAGCACGAAAGCTTAAAACCTATTTTAGAGCCAACCTACGGCATTATTTTGTATCAAGAACAAGTAATGCAAATAGCCCAAGTATTAGCAGGCTATACACTAGGCGGCGCCGATATGCTGCGCCGTGCTATGGGTAAGAAAAAGCCCGAAGAAATGGCAAAACAACGTTCAACATTTGAAGATGGTGCGCGAAATAACGGCATTGACGGCGAACTAGCAATTAAGATCTTCGATCTGGTAGAAAAGTTCGCAGGTTATGGTTTTAATAAATCGCACTCCGCTGCGTATGCATTAGTGTCGTATCAAACACTGTGGATGAAAACCCATCATCCAGCAGAGTTTATGGCTGCGGTAATGTCGGCCGATATGGATAATACCGACAAAATAGTTATTTTGGTGGATGAATGTGAAAACATGAAACTCACCTTGCTCCCGCCTGATGTGAATGCAGGCGAGTTCAAATTTACTGTAAACCTGCAAGGCGAAATTGTTTACGGTATTGGTGCTATTAAAGGAGTAGGTGAAGCACCTGTAGAGGCTATTTTAGAAGCACGCGCTAAGGGCGGACCATTTAAAGATTTATTTGATTTTTGTGCCCGTGTTGATTTAAAACGGTTAAATAAACGTGTAACCGAAAAACTTATTTATTCAGGGGCACTTGATCAGCTAGGCCCTGAAAAAACTCAATCAGGGCGCGCCACGTTATTGGCAAGCTTAAAAAGTGCCATGCGCGCCGCCGATCAGCACAATAAAGCAGAGTTATTAGGACAAAGTGATTTATTTGGCTTATTAGCCACTGAACCCGATGAAGTAGAGCAAGCCTTTATTAAAGCCACAGGACTCACCGATAACGAATGGCTCGATGGCGAAAAAGAAACCCTTGGTCTTTATTTAACTGGTCATCCAATAAATCAATATCGCCGCGAGCTAAAATATTATACCAGTGGTAAATTGGTCGATTTACAGCCTACTAATCGCGATGTAGTATCTACAGCTGCAGGGCTTGTAATTTCGGCCAGAGTGCTTATTAATAAAAAAGGAAATAGGTGGGCATTAATAACTTTAGATGACAAGAGCGCCCGGATTGATGTACGCTTATATTCAGATGAGTTTGAAAAATACCAAGATATGCTCCAAGTTAATAATATTTTGGTGATATCTGGACAGGTCAGCTTTGATAACTTCTCTGGTGGTATTACAATGACCGCCAGAGAAATAAACACCATTGCTCAAGCGCGTGAAAAACGTATTAAAGCGATTAAAATGACGCTGAACATGGTGCAAGTCGAGGCAGGTTTCTTCGATAAATTACAAAAAGTACTCGAACCATATAAAATGGGAACGTGTCCGATCAAGGTTTATTACCAACGCCCAGATGCATTGGCGCAATTAACCCTAGGGATCGAATGGTGTGTTACGCCAAGTGACGACTTAATTCATAAGTTATCGCTAATGGCAGCGCAAGATGTAGAACTAGAATTTAACTAATTAGGTAGTTTAGAGCATGAGCCTCAATTATCTTGATTTTGAGCTTCCGATTGCAGAATTAGAAGTGAAAATTGAAGAATTACAAAATGTAAGCCGCGCTGGCGAATTAGACCTTGAATTAGAAGAGGAAGTCAGCAAGCTAAAAGAGAAAAGCGACCGATTAAAAGAGAAAATATTCTCTGAACTTGGCGCTTGGCAAGTATCACAGCTGGCACGTCATCCGTTGCGTCCTTATACTCGAGATTATATCGAGCGTATTTTTACGGAGTTTGACGAGTTTGCAGGTGATCGTACTTTTGCTAATGATCCGGCAATTTTAGGTGGTATAGCGCGTTTAGATGGCGAACCAGTAATGGTTATTGGCCAACAAAAAGGCCGTGGTACCGCTGAAAAAATTAAACGTAACTTTGGTATGCCAAAGCCTGAAGGATACCGTAAAGCATTGCGCTTGATGGAAATGGCTGAGCGTTTTAAAATGCCAATTATGACCTTTATCGACACCCCTGGAGCTTATCCTGGTGTGGGTGCTGAAGAGCGTGGCCAGTCAGAAGCTATCGCCCGTAACCTTAAAGTAATGGCCTCTTTAAAAGTGCCAACTATTTGTACGGTTATTGGTGAAGGTGGATCGGGTGGTGCGTTAGCAATTGGTGTTGGCGATCGTGTTAACATGTTGCAATACAGTACTTACTCAGTAATTTCTCCTGAAGGGTGTGCGTCTATTTTATGGAAAAGCGCCGATAAAGCCCCACTTGCAGCTGAAGCTATGGGTGTAACTGCTAAGCGAGTTAAAGAGTTAGATCTAATTAACAACTTAGTAGATGAGCCATTAGGTGGAGCGCACCGTAATTATGATGCTATGGCACGTAATTTAAAAGTGCGATTAAAGCGTGACTTAGCCGACCTACAAGCACTTTCGCTTGAAGAGATGCTTGATCAGCGCTACAAACGCTTAATGTCGTTTGGTTATTGCTCTTAAATTCTTTTAATAATTAGCAATAAATATTTAAAAAAGCCGCTTATGCGGTTTTTTTGTTTTAAAATGGCTAAAATCAAGTACCTAAAACTTAGTATTTTAAAATTATTGGCTAAATTATCTGGAGCTCAGGTTAAATTAATGCACACATCGCTTATTTATCAACAAGTAAAACAATCATTGGGTCAATATATTGAGCAAGGTCATAGGGTGTTTACTGTGGCACTTTCTGGTGGCGTTGATTCTGTGGTGTTACTGCATTTAATGCATGCTTTACGAGTGCAGGATCCTGCACTGCAAGTTTCTGCTATTTATATACACCATGGTTTGAGCCAGTATGCCGACGACTGGCAGGTTTTTTGTCAAACCCTGTGCAATGAGCTAAATGTGCCATTTCAAACGGCTAAAGTAAATATAGAGCAGCAGTCACGCACGAGCCTAGAGGCGCAAGCGCGCGATGCTCGTTACCAAGCATTAGATGAGCTAAGCCCACATGGCAGCATTATTTTACTTGGGCAACATTTAAACGACCAAATAGAAACCTTTTTACTGCGCTTAAAACGTGGCTCGGGTTTAAAAGGTTTAGGTGCAATGCAGCGCGAGCGCACTTTAACCAGCGGCCGATTATGTTTCAGGCCGCTGTTAGCGGTAAAACGCAGTGATATAGAAGCCTTTGCGGCGCAATATGCACTTAACCATGTTACCGATGATTCTAATACTGATGAGCGCTTTGAGCGTAACTTTATGCGCCAGCAAGTTGTGCCAATATTAGCAGCGCGCTTTAAAGGTTTTGAACAATGTACCGCTCGCAGTATTAGTTTACTGCAGCAGCAACACGCTTTACTCAACGAATATACTCACATTGATTTAACGCAATGCGTTAATTCTCAGCAGGCGTTAAATATAAGTGCTATTGCCAAATTTACTCCGATTAGAACAGCCAATGTAGTACGTGCATGGCTAGAGCTATTTACTCATGTATTACCATCGCAAAAGCAGCTGGAGCAAATAATTAATCAGGCTATTGCAGCTAAAACCGATGCACAAATGCTTATTGAGCTTAGTGATGGACAAATACGCCGCCATCAAGGGCATTTATATTTTGTTGTACCAAGTACGCAAATATTAAACAACACACTAATTACTCGCAGTGAGCTAAAGCTTGCCGATGGTCGCTTACTAAAAAAACACAGTGGCGTAGGAGTCAGAGCGCCAACTGCAGATGAGCAAGTAAGCGTGCGTTTTAATTGTAATAGTGCGCGCATCAAACCTTTAAAAAAACCAGGAAGTAATACGCTCAAGCATTGGTTTAAAGATGCAAAAGTGGCTCCTTGGCTGCGTGCTAATGTGCCGTTAATTTTTTATAATGATGACCTAGTACAAGTGGTAGGCTATTTTATAAGTGCTAACCATAGTGATGAAAACGGTATTTATTGGGAGTGTAAATAATGAGTAAGGAGCCGCATGTAGGCTTATCGTTAGTAAATAAAGCACCACAAGGTATGCTAATTACAGCGGTTATTGCTGTGCTTGCTAATTATTTTTTAACGCTTGATATAGTGACATTAGGCTGCGCTATAGCGGGTGGAATAGTGTGCGCTAGTATTTTACTGGCTTATTGGTTAGGTAAAGGTGGGCTGTTTTTTATTTTAGGAGTGAGTGTACCGCTGTTGTTAGTGTTATTTACGCCACTTGCTAGCATTGCTGCATTACTTAATTTACTCAGTGGTTTCTTTTTTGGTTTTTGCATTGCGTTGGTTATGTATAAGTTTTTATCGGCAAAGTGGTTGCCTAAGTAGGTAGACTTATTAAAACTACTTAGGCAGCAATAAAAAAGCCTAGCGGGGGAAGCTAGGCTTTTTTATTTACAACAATATTAATTGCTGTACTTAATATGCTTTGGCGCAATTTCGTCCCGCTGCTTTGGCTTTATATAAACCTTTATCAGCTCGCGAAAAAACATCGTTTTCGGTGTCTTGGCTACTCGCTAAAGTAAAGCCAATACTGGTAGTAACTAAGTACTGCGCCATTATCTTTGAGTTTTTAACGCGTTGCATAATGCGCTCAGCTATTACTTTATTAGTAGTAAACTCAGGATCTTCAATTAGTATTGCAAATTCATCGCCACCAAATCTAAATACAGAGTCAGTGCCTCGAATAGAGCCATTAAGTACTAAGGCAAACTCTTTAAGTACATCGTCACCCACTTTATGACCAAAGTTATCGTTTACTTGTTTAAAACTGTCTAAATCAAGCAACATTAAACTAAATGGGCGCTGGTAACGGCGGCAGTTTTCAAGCTTTTGCAGTAAGGTGTCATTAAATTGACTTCTATTGCTTAGTCCCGTTAATGCATCTTTTGTGGCAAGTTTTAATACCCGGTTATACATTATCGCATTACGTAAAGGGTAGAGCAGCGCACTATGAAAATATTGTAGTTTTTGTTCTATGGCAACACTCAGCGGATATTTACTAAAGTATATTAGTTGCCCTAAATTATCATTTTCGACAATTAAATCAAAAGTATAAGAAAGCGTATCAATATCGCAATCAGGTGTTTGCACTGTACCTAGCGCAGACTTGAACTGTATACCTGAAAAATTTAGCAGTTGTTTTGCAAATTTTGCATAAATAGCTAATATATCTTCGAGTATTAAACTGGTTTGTAATTTTGCAGCTAGCTCTTGCGTTGCTGCCGGTTCATTTTTACGATAATGCTCAGCCGAAAACGGCAAAAACTCTCCGCGTCCAGCAATACGTTGTGTCAATATATGCACATTTTCCATTGATTTATTTCCCCCGAGTATATGATCTTATAATACCAAGCGAATTTTATGCCACATTTAAAAACTGGCCGATAAATTGGTGATTGCTATAGTTAAGCATGGCTGTTTTTATAAGTAACGAGGTAATATTTGCAAAATATTAATACTCAAATTTTTACTTTATTGGTCGCTGCTGTCTTATTTGTATGGATTTTTAAGCGCGTAGGGCTACCTCCTATATTGGCTTATTTAGCAACAGGGGTTTTAGCGGGTAGTCACAGTGTTGGCTGGATGACGCAAACTCACGAAATGGATTTAGTAGCTGAACTAGGTATAGTATTTTTATTATTTAGTTTGGGGCTCGAGTTTTCTATTTCACGCCTAATGGCAATGCGCAATATAGTATTTGGCTTAGGATCATTGCAGGTTGTAGTAACCAGTACAGTGCTTATTGTGATTTTATATTGCTTAAACTTTAGTTTGCTCACCAGTTTTACAATTGGCGTTATTATGATGCTGTCCTCAACTGCTGTGGTTGTAAAGCTATTAAAAGAAAACGGAGAGTTAAATAAACGCCGTGGGCAGCTCGCCATTGGAGTGCTTTTATTGCAAGACATTGCGGTTGTGCCTTTACTGATTATTTTACCTTTATTAGCCGCTACCGGATCGCAAAGTATTAGCTGGGCGTTAGCAGTAGCACTCACGAAAGGGGCGTTTGTTTGTTTACTACTTTGGGCTATAGGTAAATGGATTTTGCCTAAAGTATTTAATGAAATTGCGTTAGTACGTACCGACGAGCTATTTATGCTTACCACTTTGCTGGTGGCTTTATTTGCTGCCTTACTCACCTACTCATTTGGTTTATCTATGGCACTGGGCGCTTTTTTAGCAGGCATGATGCTAGGAGAAAGCCATTATCGGCATCAGCTTGAGGCAGATATAAGGCCATTTAGAGATATTTTAATGGGGTTGTTTTTTGTCACTGTCGGCATGCAGCTCAATGTAATGTATGTGCTTAATAATAGCTTACTTATTATTGGCGCATTAGTTGGGTTATTAGTATTAAAAATAGCGGTAATGGCAATAAGTGCTCAGCTAATGGGCGAGCGAAAACAAGACGCGCTAGCATGTGCATTTATGCTATGGCAAATGGGGGAGTTTGGTTTTGTACTTATAGCGCTAGGCGCTCAGCATCAGTTACTAACTAATCAGCAAGTATCGTTTTTAATTGCTTTAGGGGTGCTTTCTATGGCGCTTACGCCCTTTTTAATTGATAAAACACCTTTTATTTTAAAGCGTATTGGCGTGCTAGATCGTGCAAGCCAAGCGTGGGAAAGTGAACCTAAAAGCAGCACACTGTATAGTGATCATGTCATTATTTGTGGCTTTTCACGGGTGGGGCAAACGGTTGCACGTTTTTTAAAACCAGAAGCCATTGATTATATAGCAATAGAAAGTAATCCAATTTTAGTTCAAGAAGGTAAAGCGGCTGGTGAGCCTATATTATTTGGCCATGTTAAACAAAAAGATATTTTAAAATGTGCGGGAGTAGAACGAGCACGTTTAGTCATTATTACCTTTACTGAGTTTGAGCAAACGCAAATAGTAATAGATGCAATCAAGCAAGTTGCCCCAGAGGTAAAAATACTAATAAGAACCAAAGACGACAGTCAGCTGGAGCGTTTAAAAGAACTGGGGGTTACCGAAGTTGTGCCAGAAACCCTTGAAGCTAGCTTAATGTTGGTTTCGCATGTTTTGTCTATGTCGGGGGTACCAATGAGCCGTATTATTCGCCGTGTTAGCATCGAAAGGCATAACCGTTATCAATTATTGCAACGCTTTTTTACCGGTGAGTACCTTGATGTAGACGAAGGCGCGCATGAACGCCTTGAATACTTGCATGTAATAGCGCTACCCGATAAAGCTTTTGCGGTTAATAAAAGTATTGCGGCGCTTAATTTAGCAAAACGAAAAGTGTCTATAAAAGCACTGCGCCGACAGAATAATGAAATAGAGAACCCATCAGATCACACTATATTACTAGCCAACGATATTTTAATACTGCAAGGTAAACCAAGGCGCGTAGAGCGAGTAGAGCATTATTTATTTGATGGTATTGAGTAAGTTACTTAGATGATGCAGGGCGAGCATGCATCAGCGCCCTAATCTAGCTCTAAGAACTTACGTATTTCAGGCAGCTTTTTCATGCCATCCTCATAACCAATTTGTATTAAATGTTGAGTATAACGTTTTTCAAATAATAAATAGCTGGTTAAACTCGATTGCGAATGTTTTTTAACCCCTATGATCCTAAGCAACACTTTAATTGCCCATGGCATATCGTCGTAGTACTGCTCGGCAATAGCATTAAAGTTTTGTGATGGGTTGATCACGCAAGTTTCTATGCGCTTAAGTTCTTGGTGTTTATCGCGAGCTGGCAGCAAGCCTAAGGTGCGGTTAATTCGCTCTAGCCGTTCTAAGTCAGATTGCATAGTGTCGGTAAACACGCTGTCGAGTAAATGCCCTGCAACCGAAGACAGCCCAGGGTAATGAGCTGAGTAACCCACAGGATGTAACTCTTTAGGCTGCTCAACACCAATAATGAATATTTTTTCAGCGCCTAAATGTATTGATGGGCTTAGAGGCGATAACTGATGTATAGAGCCATCACCAAAGTAATGGTTATAAATATTTACACTAGGAAACACCATAGGAATGGCGCTCGAAGCCATTAAATGCTCAACATTAATACGCGTAGCGCGGCCCTCACGTTTAGCGCGTTGCCATGGTAGGCGTGTATTAGATTGATAAAACGCCACCGAATCACCAGTAGTATAACTAGAGGCGGTAATCGAAAGCGCTTCTAAGTAATTGTGATGTAAATTGCGTTCAATGCGATGTAAATCTAATATTTCGTTTAATAATTTACGCAGTGGCCGATTGTTTAATAAACTCGCAGGCGGATGATTTATATGTTCTGACTGAAAACTGGTTAAAATATTACGAGTAATATGACCAAATACACTTAAAAAATCACTTTTATACACCATAGAAGTAGAAAAGTTCTTCCATACAGACTCGAGCTTTCTAACTGCTAAGTGCGCGCAGGAGGCATAGCAAGCTAGCGCCGCAGAGTTTATAGCCCCAGCAGATGTACCATTTATTACTCTAAATGGCAGAGGCGCTGTTCTAGGCATGCTATGAGCTAATGCTTTAAGTACGCCTACTTGATAAGCAGCGCGTGCGCCACCTCCTGTTAATAGAAGGGCAACTTTGGGTTTGTTAGGATCAACTTGCTTGATTTTCATATAAGGGACTAAACTGTTCTACGTCTTTACTTTATTTATTTACTTTAAGTCTTTAAGCTAGAAGAATCAAAGGATACCTTAGCTGCTTTTAATATTATTTACTGTAAGCTATGAATTAAACTCATTTAGAATACTCTAAGTGATATTGCATTTTAATTTTAATGGAGTTCGTATGTCAGATAAACCATCAGCGTCAGATGTTCAAAAACGTCCACCTAATAACAATCTACTTTTTGCCATTATTATTTTAGTGGTACTCGTATGCGCCGCTGCATTTGTATTGCTTAAGCCAAGCAACGAAGCAGAAGTGCTTACTGAGGTTGAGCCAGCACCAGTAGAGCAGCCTATGATGGAGTTAAAGCCAGAGAATGATCCTGTTTTAGATGTTCCATCAGTATTGCCAGATAAACCGCAAGATTATGAAATGCCAGCGCAGCGTGATGCCGAGCCAGCAGCCGTGCAATTACCACCACTTGATGAAAGTGATGCAGTCGTTGTGGCAAAAATGGATGAATACTTAAGTGATTCGGTAATGGAGCTAATGATTACCGATGATGTTATTCGCCGTGGTGTCGTGTTTGTTGATAATTTAGCAAAGGGCAAAGTTGCTACAAAACATACACCAGTAATAAAGCCAGAAGAAAAATTTAGTGTCACAGAAGGTGATATTTTAACTATCGATCCTAATAGTTATGAACGTTACACCCCGTATGTAAAAATATTTACTAGTATGAGCGCCGCCCAAGCCGTGCGTTTATTTGAAGAATATAAACCGCTTATTAATAATGCCTATACAGAAATTGGTTACGGCGATAATGAGTTTACGCAAACGCTTGAAGATGCAATCGACTTATTACTCGATACACCAGAGCCAGAAGGTAACTTACCATTACTGCGCGATTCAGTAACCTACCAATATGCATTTGCAGAGTGGGAGCAATTACCCGCTGCACAAAAACAGCTTTTACGTATGGGCCCAGAGAACATGAAAAAAGTAAAAGCGGCACTGCGTAATATTAAAGCGCAGTTAGAGAGCAAATAGTAAACATAAAACAGTTTAAAAGGCCGCGATTGTATATGAAGTATGCAATCGCACTTTCTTTTTCGATTATCCCTTGAATAACGTAGCAAAAGTAGAGATAATCCTTCCCGCGCCAACCAAGGCCCTCAATGGTAGTCTTATTGGTCCTCTCGCAACACTAGCAGGCGAACCTGGTCAGGCCCGGAAGGGAGCAGCCACAGTTTGTGACGTGTGTGCCGAGATGTGGCTGGTAAGACTGCCACCCAAACTATTTTAATTTATGTTGTTTGAAGTATAAGTTGACATATTTGTACTAAAAGATGGCATAAATTGGAAGTATAAGGTGGCATAGTCTAGTATTTAACCAAATGGTTAGATGGTTGACTCACATGTACAGAAGAAAACTCAAACACTCCCGTGTTAAAAACCTCCATAAATTTGCTAGTCAAAAAAATAAATCTACCTGTTTAGTTGAATCCTCTTTAGAGTTTGATGCTTGTTTCCATTTTGAATTTTCACCATCAATAGCCGCATTTGAAGCACAACCACTCGGTTACGAATATCAGTTTGATAACCGTATTTGTCGTTACACGCCTGACTTTTTACTTATCCACACAGACGGCACGCAAAAATTTATCGAAGTAAAACCACAAAGCAAAATTGCCGATGAAGACTTTCGTGCACGTTTTATTGAAAAGCAAGCCATCGCTAAGCAAGATGGACGCGATTTAATACTGGTTACTGATAAGCAAATCCGTGTATACCCAACACTCAATAACTTAAAGCTTTTGCATCGCTACTCTGGTTTTCAGTCTTTAACAGAGCTGCAAGCATCGGTGCTAGAACTTGTTAAGCAATACGGCTCTATTAAAGTGGGCCAGTTAGTTAACTTTTTAAAAGTAACTGCCGGTGAGCTACTTGCTACGGTGTTACGCTTATTATCATTAGGGCAGTTATTTGCCGATTTAACTACAAATGAGATATCAATAGAAACAGCGATTTGGTCTAACAATGTTTAAAGATGGTTTGTTTGATGATGAATTTAATCAGCCATTACCAAAAGTAGAGGCCAAACTACCTCAAAATTATGCCAAAGATTTACAAGCCCTTCCTGAAAAAATAAAAATAACAACATTCGCTAAGCTTAAATATATTCAATGGCTTGAGGCTAATATTCAAGGCGGTTGGACACAAAAAAATCTTGAGCCTTTATTAAAAGTAATGCCCGAAGTTGAGGGAGAAAAAAAGCCCAGCTGGAGAACCGCCGCACGATGGTATAGCGCTTATACAAATGCAGATAAAAATATCATGGCGCTAATACCAAGCCACCAAAAAAAAGGGAACAGGGAGCGCGAGACCGCCACCGATAAGTTTTTTGAAAAGGCACTTGAGCGTTACTTAGTAAAAGAAAAACCATCGGTGGCTTCGGCTTATAAGTATTATGCAGACTTAGTTGTTATTGAAAACGACAGTGTTTTAGGCAGTGTTTTAAAGCCTCTAACATACAAAGCATTTAAAAATAGAATCGATAATTTACCGCAATACGACGTTATGGTTGCTCGTTATGGTAAGCGCCTTGCTGATATTGCGTTTAATAAAGTAGAAGGGCATACACGGCCAACCCGAGTACTCGAAAAAGTTGAAATTGACCATACACCGCTTGATCTTATTTTATTAGATGATGAGCTACATATCCCGCTTGGTCGGCCAACACTCACCATGTTAGTAGATGTATATAGCCATTGTATTGTTGGCTACTACTTTAGCTTCAGCGAACCCTGTTATGATGCAGTAAGGCGAGCGATGATGAATGCCATGAAACCTAAAAGTGAAGTGGCAAAGCTATACCCTGATACGGTAAATGAGTGGAAGTGTGCAGGTAAAATTGAAACGCTCGTTACTGATAATGGAAGAGAGTTTTGGGGTAACAATCTTGAGCTTGCTGTTTGTGAAATTGGAGTTAACATTCAATATAACCCAACGAAGAAGCCTTGGCTTAAACCTTTTGTAGAACGTATGTTTGGCACTATTAACACTGAGTTACTAGATCCGATCCCAGGCAAAACCTTTTCTAACATTTTACAAAAGCATGAATACAATCCCAAAAAAGATGCAATCATGCGTTTTACAACCTTTATGCAGTTATTTCATAAATGGGTAGTAGACGTTTACCATCAAGATGCCGACAGCCGCTTTAAGTACATACCTAGCCAACTATGGGAGCAAGGCTTTAGTACGTTACCACCAACAATGCTAAGTGATGCTGATCTTCAGCAACTAGATGTTGTACTCAGTATTTCAAACCATAGGGTGCTTCGTAAAGGTGGGATACGGCTAGAAAACCTAAGCTACGACAGTACTGAACTGGCGAACTATAGAAAGCAGTTTAGCCATAAAGTATCTCAAGAAGTTTTAATTAAATTAAACCCCGATGATATTTCTTATATATACGTTTACCTCGATAAGCTAGAGCATTACATAAAAGTGCCATGCATAGATCCAAACGGTTATACCCAAAATTTAAGTTTGAATCAGCATAAAATAAATATACGCATTCATCGTGATTTTATTTCTGGCTCTATCGATAATGTAGGCTTAGCTAAAGCGCGCATGTTTATTCATAATAAAATTCAAAATGAGTTTGAAGAGTTAAAAAATGCGCCAAGAAGCTCAAAAGTAAAAGGTGGTAAAGCGTTAGCTAAACATCAAAATGTAAATAGTGACTCACAAAAATCAATAGCTCAGAGCGAGCCAGTAGAACCCAAAAAGGTTACACCTAAAGAGCAGCCAGCTGATAGTTGGGATGACTTTATCTCAGATCTAGATGGATTTTAATTATGCTGACCGATAAACAAAAAGAAAAGCTTAATGAATTTCGCGATGTATTTATCGAATACCCAATAATAACTACTGTATTTAACGACTTCGATAGATTAAGACTTGGTAAAGGGCTAACAGGTGAAAAGCCTTGTATGCTTTTAAATGGCGATACAGGCACAGGTAAAACAGCACTAATAAAACAGTATAAAGAACGCCATTTACCGCAATTTATTAATGGTATTATGAATCACCCTGTATTAGTCAGCCGCATACCTAGCAATCCGACATTAGAGTCTACTTTAGCTGAACTACTCAAAGACTTAGGGCAAGTAGGTAGTACAGAGCGGAAACTGCGAGTAAACGGTACTCGGTTAACGACATCATTAATAAAATGCCTAAAAACGTGTGGCACAGAGCTTATAATTATTGATGAGTTTCAAGAGCTAATTGAGCACAACCAAGGTAAAAAGCGCCGCGAGATTGCCAACCGATTAAAATATATTAACGACGAAGCGGGTGTATCAATTGTATTGGTAGGTATGCCGTGGGCAGAAAAAATAGCAGACGAGCCTCAGTGGTCATCGCGTTTATTAGTAAGGCGGCAGCTGCCTTATTTTAAGTTGTCAGAAAACCCAAAGCATTTTGTGCAGTTAATAATTGGCTTAGCCAACCGAATGCCATTTACCGAAAAGCCAAACTTAAGTGATCAAGCTACAGTATTTGCTTTGTTCTCACTTTCAAAAGGCTGCTTTAGAACACTCAAATACTTTTTAGATGATGCCGTACTTTATGCATTAATGGATAATGCAAAAACTCTCACGACCAAACACTTGATTAAAGCATTTGAAGTACTGTTTCCTGATGTATCAAACCTATTTACCTTGCCGGTTTCAGAAATCACAGCAAGCGAAGTCGAGCGCTATTCACTATACAAACCTGAAAGCGCCCAAGATGAAGATCCGTTTATAGCGACTAAGTTTACTGACCGGATGCCGATTAGTCAGTTGTTGAGGAAATAGGTCTAACTGGCATAATAGTTTTATACTTGATTAATAGCTTGAAAAGATTAATTTTAAATGTCGCATTGGTGTTAATAGTGGGAATTTATCATGTATGATGAACTGGAGTGAATCTAAGCGAATTCTACTGAAATCATATTGTTGGGATCACTTGCTCGAGTCAGCCTTCGCTGATTATCGACAATATTTGCTGATTAGGTGTTAAAGAGTTTATAGATTTAATGCTTCAGCAATGGACTGCAAAATAGGAAGATAAATTTTTATGTCGATACCTGAATATCTATATACCATACCAAATGGCATTGAGCCCCCCGTACAAAGTCAATTACAGGAACTACCATTTAATTCGTTAACGTGGGAAAACTTTGAACGTCTTATTTTAAGGTTTGTAGAGCAAGTTAAAAGTGTTGAACATTGCCATCTATATGGTAAAGCAGGCCAAAAACAAGAAGGGATAGATTTATTTGCAAGAGTTCACTCTGAAGTTGAGTATTCTGTATACCAGTGTAAACGGTATAAAACGTATACTGTTGCAAACTTAAAAGCTGCTATAAGTACTTTTATAGCAGGTGAATGGATTAATAAAACTAATCATTTTTATATTTGCACTTCCACTGACTTAAGTGAAAAAAAAATCAGTGATGAGATTGAAATTCAAAGAGCAAAACTAAAAGAGCTTGGAATTGAACTTCACATCTTAGATAAAATTAAGTTGTCTAATGAATTAAAAGAAATGCCAAAAGTCGTCTACGATTTTTTTGGCAAAGAATGGACTAGACTATTTTGTGGAGAATACTTTTTAGAAAATTTAAAAAGTAGATTAGAACCCCATCAAATAAGTGAATATCGTGCAAAGCTTGGTCGGTTTTACTGTACGTTATTTGAAAGCCATGAAAGCAGCTTAAGAAATCTTTCTGGAGAAAACACAACCCCGAAATTTGTAGAGCGTTATATTCCGCCTAACATTAACTTAAATTTTACTTTTGAAAATTTTGAAGACTCATATTCAGCTAAGAGTAATCTAAGTTCATCACCCTATGATTTTATAGATGATATCGATACAGATTTGGAAAGCTTAAATGAAAATAGCTTAATGAGTACGGATAATGTAACTAGTATTCAAAATGTAATGCCTGCTTTAGATTGGTTAGGAACTGAGAGTAATTCATTGGTTGTTGGGGGACCTGGTTCTGGTAAAAGTGCATTACTAAAATATATAGTTTTGGGTCTTCTTGAACAAGTTGAAATTAAAAATCATAATTTTATAAAAAGTAAAAATTTATTAATACCAGTATGGTTGCCTTTTGGGTATTGGTCTAATTACTTGGTTAATAACCCGGATTCGAGTCTTACAAGGTGTCTCGAATCCTGGTTTTCTAGTATGGATAGAAATGATTTGTGGCCTCTTATAAAAACAGCAATAAGTGATAATCGTCTCTTCTTGGTTGTCGATGGTATTGATGAGTGGAAAAGTGAGCAGTCTGCTCTTATTTGTATCAATAAGTTATCGGTTTTTTTAACTGAAAAAAATGCATCATCAATTATTTCAAGCAGACCGTCTGGTGTAGAGAAGCTTAGCCCAGAAGGACTTAATTGGTCAGCAGCATATTTAGAGGGATTATCAGATAAACAACAAGAAGAGTTATTAAATAACTGTATAAAGTATAGGTTAACACATCAATTAGGTATTAAAGATCCATCTTTCGAATTTGAATTAAAGAAGCAGTCACATGAGTTGTCTAGTGAGATTTTAGCGAGCCAAGATCTATCAGAATTAGCAACAATACCTCTTTTGCTTTATATGCTTATTCATTTGAAATCTAAAAGCATTTCATTGCCTCATTCGAGGTTTAGTGTTTACAGAGAATTAATAAACGATTTAATTAAAGTACAACCTAAAAGGCGTAAAACTGCCGCGCAAGTATTAGATGATGTAAACACTTTTAATGAATCAGAGTTAATAAGTATTTTTTCATATTTAGCTTTCATGATGCATGTTAAGTTCCCTCATGGGAGTATCGAGCTTTCAGTCGCTCAAAAATTGATTGGTGAATTCCTCTCAGATGAAAATAAGGAATTTGGATTTAGTAAGAGGGAGGCTAATAGGTATGCAGAATCTTTTATTAACATTGGTGAGTCAGAGATAGGCTTGTTAATTAAGAAGAGCCCAAACGAAATTGGGTATTTTCATCGAGCCCTTCAAGAGTTCTTAACTGCCAATTATCTTTTTACTCAATCTTTCAAAGAAAGAGAAGCTAACTTAAAAAAGTATATCTTTGATAATCAATGGCGTGAGGTTTTCTTGGGTTTTGTGATGTTATTGGATAGACCATCAGAGACTGAGGAGCTTGTTAGCTTTATTGATGGTTTGGACTGTGAGCCATATGAGATAATGCGAAAAGAAACCTTGCTCGCTGAGATAGCATTTGGTGATAATAAATGCCCTGCTGTTGTGGCGAGAAAGATTGCAAATAATCAATATGAAACTATTCAAAGTTGTGAATACGATCAACATAAAAGTGCTTTGATTAATATTTTAATGACGGGCTTTTCTTCAAACAAGTTAAATACAGATATTGCGGCAAAGCTCAGAGAGTGGACTCCTGAAACGATAAGTTGGTATAGAAGTTTATTTGAATCTGTTGATGCAAACTGGGCTGAAGATGAAATAACACTAAACCTACTTCTTAAGGCTATAACTTTAAAGGAAATGAAAGATAAAAGGATAGTTGGAAGAGTTTTATTTAATAAATTTGTAACTATTCAGCCTCATCTGAAATGAATATATCAGGCAGCTGATTTTTGAATAATAACTCAAGGGCTAGGCTTGCA
>NZ_JAGGDL010000020.1:0-62288 GCF_017653575.1 Pseudoalteromonas sp. K222D | reverse complement strand
TTGTTCGGCGGGGAAGCGTCGTTTGCGTACTGAGGCTCTTCCTGTTTGGGTAACAGCTTCTTCAATCCACTCAAGGGAAATGTGCTTAGTGAACGAATCAATATCACGATCTTGGCAAAACTCAATAGTAAGATGTAATTCTTTAATAAATTCAGACATAAAAATAGGCCACAACTTCTGTTGTAGCCTATTATGAAGTCTCTGAAAGATCGTCCAATTAGCTTAAAAGATCTGCATTAGGCTCCGTCACTTTGATTTTTTCAACAAGGTACTGCTGTTTAGCATTACCGTCTATTGCCTCTGTTAAATGATTACCTTTATGATTAATAGGCAGAGTTTACACAGCACATGCTGCGCTTGCCTGTATCGCTATTTTCAAATTAGTTGGCTTATCAATGTGAAAATAGGTACTGATCACATGATGAAGATCTTGCCAATTTCGGCCCCCTTTTTCTGCCACTATGCTACTGGTAGCAAGTGAGTCATCAATAACCCAACTATTCACCCCTATAGGAACTACAATAGGTTCCGCTGGGTACTGGCTCTGCTCTGCAGCGCGATGTGATTGAAGTGCTTTGAAGCTTTCTGGCTGCTTGTCGTTACATGCTCCCAGTATAAAAATACTCGAAATCAGTAAAACAGTTCTAAAAAATATCTTTTTCATATTAAAATCAGCTTAATTAAATATAAAAAGCGCTCAATTAAGAGCGCTTCGACATTATTCTTAAAAACTTGCTCTGATACCTACCGCTAGTTGAGTACCAAAACGTTCCAGATAACTAACTTGATCTTCTTGTTTGATATAACCCCAGTAACGTTCATTGGTTAAGTTCGAAGCTTCAGCAAATACAGTCACATGATCATTCATACTGTAACTAAAGCTAGCATCTAGTTGGCCGTAATCAGAAATCCAGTAGGCGCCACCCCACGCTTCAGGATCCGATAAAAACTTACTACGCCAGTTATATGCTAGGCGAGCTTGAAAACCATATTGCTCATAATAAAGCACTGCATTATATGAGTTTTTAGACATTCCCTTGAATGGTAATCCTGCTTCTTTTAATTCTGGATCATCATAATTACTATCTACATAAGTGTAGTTAAGCTGAAAGCCTAAGCCATTAAATGGTTCTGCTAACAACTCATCAAATGATTGCTGATAAGCAAATTCAGCGCCTTTAATTGTCGCACCATAGGCACTCTTACTTGGGAACGAAGCAAAGTAACGCCCCCCTTCTCTTTCAACCGGCATTTCAACATAATCAATAAACGATTCTAGATCTTTGATGAAAACACCAGCACTTAATGAGCTACTGTCGCCAAAATACCATTCCAATGTCATATCGGCTTGATTTGCTTCTTCTGGAGTGAGCGATGAATCTCCCATTGAAAGTTGCGGTAAGCCTTCGCGGTAAGTACTAAAATTAGGCGCTAACCAAGGACGTAAATAGCTAAGAGAAGGACGGCTGATTACTTTTGCCGCAGAGAATCGATAAATAAGTTCATCCGAAATACTCAGCTTAAAGTTCATGCTCGGTAAAATATTGCTGTAATCACCATCAAATGATTTTTCAACGGTTTCACGCCAGCCATTTTCTAGTGGCTGACCATCTGGTTGTAATTCAATTAACGATAAATCATACACAGAACCCGCAGAGCTCACATCTGTTTGCGATCCTCGAATGCCTAAATTCAGCATATACGGCATCGTTGCAAAAGTATTTTCCAGGGTAAATTGCGCGTAAGCTGTAAGTACTTCCTCACTAACTTGGTAGGTACCTGACTTACTGAGTGAAGCCACAATGCTAGCATCTGTTGCTGCTGCGTTAATAGTACGATAATAATCTAAAAGCTTGTCGTAATCGAAGCTAGGCCATGGTTGTGGAGTTTTACTATTTTCGCCGTCTAAGAAGTTATCAAAATTAGCCGGCACAAATACATCACTAGGGATTTCAAATAAATTGAAGTCACCGGTCGAAACTACCGTACTATCATCGAATTCGTAACCATCACGAATTAAATATTGTCCGCCATTACTAAATTGGCTCGCATTTTTAGAAGCATATTCTAGCTGACCTTTCGTTTGCTTAAGATAGGTTACGCCAAAATCAATCCGAGTAAGAAGCTCACTATCAGGTCTAAAGGTACCTGTAAATTTAAAGTCATTTATTTTATCTTCAACCCCAGTGCCGGTATTACGACTATAGTGTGCACCGTACGATTGATCAGCTGTTAAACCGGGTGATAGCTCAACATCTGGCAGCATATTTCCGGTATTGTAATCAATACCAATCGAATCGATAAAACCACGTGCTACGATGAAACGGTTATCACCGCCATTGTCATTTTCAGCCTTAGAATGTGCTAAATCGACGGCTAAGGTCAAACTATCAGTAGGATACCACTTAGTATTTAAAGCTATTTGATAGGTATCTGACTTACGAGGGTTGGTTAAATTTAGTAATTCAACCATAGTGTTACCCGTTTGCTTCATAGCCACAACACGACCAGTGTCATCAAATTCAGCATCGGTAAATACCGGTGTTCCAGGCGTCCAGCTCTCATCGTAGTTAACAAAGCCAATCTGATAACGGTGACCATCCGTGTTATAGCGTGAATAAAGAGCGTCAAAATTAATATCTAATGTATCACTAGGCTGCCATTGCAGAGCTAATGTTGCGCCTAAACGCTCACGTACGTCTTGGGCGTTAGCAAAGTACATATAGCTTGGGATCTTTGAAGCAAATATTTCGCTTTGTCCATCAATTTCACCATTATTATTAACATCAACGGGGACACCTGCGCTATCCGCTCCCCAGCCTTCTTCTTCATCAAAAAAGCCCGATGCCGAATAAGTATCTGCACGTAAAGTTTTCTTAGAATACGCGGCTGAAAACAACACACCAAAGGTATCGTCATTAAATTTATCACCAATAATCAACGATGCATGAGGATGAATATCGCCACTACGAGATTCATAAATACCTTTCGCCGATGCACTTAGCGTAAAGCCATCTTGAGCAAGTGGTTTACGCGTTTCAATATCGACAACGGCACCAATACCGCCTTCGATTAATCGTGCTTCCGGCGATTTATATACCTGCAAAGCGCTAACTAACTCAGAGGCTATAGTGTCAAAGTTAAAATCACGACCGGAGTTTTCTGATGCCAGTTTACGCCCATTCAGCGTAGTAACGTTATAGCCGCCGCCTAAACCGCGCACCAAAATATTTTGTCCTTCACCGCCATTTCTGGTTATGGTAATACCAGGAATACGCTGTAATGATTCGGCTAAATTTTCATCTGGAAACTTACCTATATCATCAGCAACAACTATATCTACTACTGTGGTCGCTTCTCTTTTACGAAAGTTTGATTCTTTAATACTACTTCTAATACCAGTGACTTCTATGACTTCAAGCTCTTCTTGATTATTCTTTTCAACTTCAGTTAAAAGTTGCTGCTCTGCAGCCCATGCAAAATTGACAGACGTTGCCAATATTGAGCTGATCAGTAAGCTCAGATAGTTTTTTTTGTTGTTTATCACGTGAATGTTCCTCTAGCGCTAGTTGTCTTTTCGGTACTATCAAAATAGTATTTTCATTTTGAATAGTGCCAACACTTTACAACCAAATGAAACAAAAAATCAACATAAAAACAACATTCGAAGATTTCACTTGCTATCGATGTAGTTATTTGGAAAATAAATAATTAAAAAAACAGTAGGTTACAATTTAAGATATAGTAATCTCAACTTTACAACATGATTAAATAAGCGTAAAAAGCATCACATAAAAAACGAATGAAACATTAAATAACAACTTTTGAAATCTTTTGAAGGTTACTTTATTGTAATAGTTGTAAACTTAGGTTATAAAGTAAATCACTGAAACACACTCTTATAACAATCTTAGTGATTTAGGTACCGTTATGACAATAGATAGACGTAATTTTTTAAAATCTGCTGCAGCAATGACAGCTGCCACCGTAGTAGCAGGTTGTGCTCAAGGCCAGCAAGGTGGAAGCCATATTTTAGCTGCTCAAGGTAAAAGTGTTATGGGGCTAGCTTTACCAGCTATGGATGTGGTGAGAGTTGCCTTTGTTGGCGTAGGTCAACGTGGCAGTGGACACGTAAAACAGCTCTGTCACATTGAAGGTGTAGCGATCAAAGCCATTTGTGATACTGATCAGCTCATGCTCGATAAATCTGTGCAATATGTTACAGAGCAAGGCTTACCTACTCCAACTGCTTATACGGGCTCAGACAAAGCATACCTAGATATGCTGACACGTGACGATATCGATATTGTGATTATCTCAACTCCGTGGAAGTGGCACACGCCGATGAGTATAGATGCCATGGAAAGTGGTAAACATGCCTTCGTAGAAGTTCCTGCAGCAACCACTATGGAAGAATGTTGGCAGCTAGTTAATACCGCAGAACGTACTCAGAAAAACTGTATGATGATGGAAAACGTTAACTATGGGCGTGATGAGTTAATGGTATTAAACATGGTTCGCCAAGGCGTTTTTGGCGAGTTATTACACGGTGAAGCCGCTTATATCCATGACTTACGCTGGCAAATGAAAGAAATAGACCGCAGCACTGGTTCATGGCGTACTCACTGGCATACAAAAGTAAACGGTAACCTTTACCCAACTCATGGCTTAGGTCCAGTTTCACAGTATATGAACATTAACCGCGGTGATCGTTTTGACTATGTAACCTCAGTTAGTTCGCCTGCTCTAGGACGCGCTGCTTACGCAAAACGTGAATTTCCTGCTGGACATGAACGCCGCTCACTAGACTTTATTGCTGGCGATATGAATACCAGCATGATTAAAACAGTGAATGGTCGCAGTATCATGGTTCAACATGATACAACTAGCCCTCGCCCATATAGCCGCCATAATCTGATCCAAGGCACCAATGGTACATTTGCAGGTTTCCCTAACCGTATTGCGTTAGAGCAAATGCCGCCAGCGATTGCTAAAGTTTATCAACAGCAATATCAAGCTGAACTAGCCGAATGGGAAAAGCAAGGCTCTAAAGGCCGTAAACCGCAATTACAAAACTTCCATAGCTGGGATAATGATATGGAAAAATGGCGTGCCGAGTATGATCATCCACTATGGAAACGTATGGGTGAAGAAGCGGTACGTAATGGAGGTCACGGTGGTATGGATTTCATTATGTTATGGCGCATGATTTACTGCTTACGTAACAATGAACCACTTGATCAAGATGTATATGATGCCGCTGCTTGGTCTGCTATTTTCCCACTTAGTGTCGACTCAATTAACGATAGAAGTAATAGCAAAACAATTCCTGACTTTACCCGTGGCGCATGGCAAACAGGTAAGCCGCTTGGCATTGTATCGTAGCTGTCAACAACTCGATATTAAAAACAGTTCCAGTGCGTTTAGGCTTTAAGTAAAGCAAACGTGTGTTATCGCCTACTTATAAGTAGGCGATAACACTGTATAAACTCCAACACGCACTCCTCTTCAGTTCTCCCAAGAAACGACAATTTTATTGTCACCTAAATAAAAGCCAGGGTCTGTCACAGGTTCAAGATTTTCTTTCCTTTGCAATACTATTACTTATTCTTGTAGCTATAAATAACGTCTTCGATCTGCGCGCGATGGCAAATCACTTGTAGTGCTGCTGTAATTTGGGTTACCCATTTAGAAAGAAGTGTTATGCTATTTGCGTACAAATTTGGGTGAAAAAAAGACGAAATTAAAACGTGCAACGTATTAGCTGCAATCAAATTAGAAACAGCTCAACTTGTACTAGACCAAGGTTATACGTAAGAAGAAGCAGCAAAGCGATGGGTGTTGGTAAATCAACCGTAAGTAAATGGGTTACTCAATTAAAGTAAGAGCATAATGGTCAGTCACCTTTAGCTTCACCTATGACACCCGAAAAAATTGAAATCCGTGAGCTTAAAATACAAGTCCAACGCATTGAATTAGAGAAGGATATATTAAAAAAGGCTACGGTAATATCAAGTGGTCAGTGCAACTGGTTTTTAATTATATCATTAGGAGTTAAATAGTTTAATACCCTTTGGAGAGATGGTGCCTACCCTACAGACACAGATTTTTGAACACTACCCTTTACTTTCGTAAGCTTTTGTTCTGGTATAACCCAAATGAAACGAATTATACACTTACAATTTTTCATTTCTCTAGCACTCCATTCTACTCTCTTTCAACTAATAGATTAGAAATTAAGCCTGTATAGGGGTTTACCGTAAGCATTATATTATCTACGTGATGCGCTGCCTTTTTCTGGCTTTTTTCTCTTCATCTTATTGATTAGCAGTTGTTATATCTATATTACTTATTTTATTAGCGGCTAGGTTAGCTATACCGTTACTTGCGTAATACATTCTACTATTTACTTTCTTTGTACTGCCTTTTGCTCTTATAACTATAAACAAGCTAGTGAAATCACAATGAGGCATCACAAACAAATCGAAAGAAAAAAAAGAAACGCTACAAAAGCATTTGAAAGTATGTGAAATCAATGCTAGATTGGGTTTAACAGTTAAACACCCTCTCACTTTTTCAATATGAGGTTTTTATGAATGAAATGATAGAAAGTATGCTGAATAATAAAAAAGGTATCCCTAGTGGTATTTATTCAGTGTGTTGTGCGCACCCTTTGGTAATAGAAGCCGCTTTATTGCAAGGGTTAGCAGATGATTCACCCGTACTGATTGAGGCGACCGCAAATCAGGTTAACCAATTTGGTGGTTATACTAATATGCTACCAGCCGATTTTGTCAGTTTTGTTCATGATATTGCCGTTAAAGTTAACTACCCTACTGATAGAATTATACTCGGTGGCGATCACTTAGGACCCACTTGCTGGACTAAAGAACCTGCTGCAGAAGCAATGGAAAAGTCGAAAAAACTGATTGAAACTTATGTCGCGGCAGGATTCAAAAAAATTCACCTTGATACCAGCATGCAGTGCGCTGATGATACGCTGCCACTGTCTGATGAAACTGTGGCTAAACGCGCGGCGATGTTATGCCAAGTCGCAGAGCAAACGGCTATTCGTCAGTTTGGTAAATCCGATATTATTTATATTGTTGGCACTGAAGTTCCTCCTCCTGGCGGTGCAAAAGAAGAAATAGATACATTAGAAGTAACGCCGGTTGAAAATGTAAATGAAACTCTGAGCGTGCATGCAAAGATATTTGCTGAACAAGGCTTACATGATGCATGGAGTCGCGTAATTGGCTTAGTTGTGCAACCGGGTGTTGAATTTGATAATTTTACCGTGTTTGAATACGATTCAAGTAAGGCTCAAGCACTGAAAAACTTTGCAGCAAACACTGCTGGATTAGTATTTGAAGCCCACTCCACAGACTATCAACCTGCTGAAGCATACAAAGCATTAGTACGAGATCATTTTGCTATTTTAAAAGTCGGCCCACAGCTCACATTCGCGCTTCGTGAAGCTTTATTTGCTTTAAGTTTTATTGAGCAAGAGTTAGTGGCACCCGACGCACAATCACAGCTACGTGAAGTATGTGAACAGGTAATGCTAAATGAGAAAGGTGGCTGGGAAAGCTTTTACCCCCAGGACCAACAAAACTTAGCGGTATATCGACGTTATAGCTTTAGTGATCGGATCCGTTACTACTGGAATAATGAACAAATTCAAACAGCAGTGACTAAGTTATTTGCTAATCTGTCCGCTATTGATATGCCATTACCGTTAATTAGTCAGTTTATGCCAAGTCAATATGATGCGGTCATTGCCAAAAAACTTGATAATGCACCTAAAGCATTAGTATTAAATAAAATAATGCAAGTAACCCAACTTTATGCAGATGCATGCTACTTTCAAACTAAGCAAAGAGTGAAATGATAATGAGCCAGTATTTATCAATACCAACATCAACTTTAGAACAAAAAAATGCCTATTGGACTGCAAAAGAAATTAGTCAACAGCCTGAGTGTTGGTCTCTTGCTAATCAGTTAGTACAACAGCAAACTGCGCTGCAACCTTGGTTAGAAACTATTTTAGCTAAACCTAATTTACGTATCATTTTAACTGGTGCTGGTACATCTGCTTATGTGGGTGATGCGTTAGCACCACATTTAACTAAAACGTGTGGCCGTTTAGTTGAAGCAATCAGTACCACTGATATTGTATCGAGCCCGGATCAATACCTTATTAGTAACATCCCCACGTTACTAATTTCATACGGACGCTCGGGTGATAGCCCTGAAAGTGTTGCAGCGGTTGAACTTGCCGACCAAGTTGTTGACGATTGTTACCATTTAGTGATGACCTGCAACCCCAATGGCAGTCTTGCTCAATATGCTAATCAGTCTGAAAAAGCGTACAGTGTGCTGATGCCTGATCAATCACTTGATAAAAGTTTTGCGATGACCAGTAGTTTTACGTCTATGTATGTCGCTACTTTGTGTGTGTTTTCTCAAGATGAGCAGCAACTGCAACTTGCAATTAACACTACGCAATATATTATTGACAACTTGTGTGATTCTATTAAAGAGCTCAGCTCACAGAGTAACACCAAACAAATATTTTTAGGCTCTGCGTCATTATCTGGTATTGCCAAAGAAGCGTCGTTAAAGTATCTCGAACTGACGGCTGGTAAAATAGGGTGTTATTGTGAAAGCTCTTTAGGCTTTCGCCACGGTCCGAAATCTAATGTAGATGCAACATCCATCATCATTATGCTCGATGCTAATAACAGCTATATCCAGGGTTATGATAAGGACATAGTAAAAGAGTTAATAGCAGATAATATCGCAATGCAAGTTGTTACTTTAGGTGATATTTTACCTGAGTCTGCGAAACAGCTAAATGATGCATGGCTTGGCCTACCTTATGTAGTTTATTGCCAAATTTTGTCATTTTATAAATCACTTGCCTTGAATTTTACACCCGATAACCCCTGCCCAACCGGCGAGGTAAACCGTGTGGTTAAAGGTGTTAATCTTTATCCTTTCGGGTAAAACTGCTCTTTAATAAAAGGATAACAGCATGATTTACGGTATAGATATCGGCGGAACTAAGATAGAAACAGCCATATTTAATGCAGATTTTGAAAAACAACAATGTTGGCGCGTAGCAACGCCAACCGGTGATTATGAGCAATTTTTATGTACTATTGTCGAGCAAGTCACAAAAGCCGATAACCTTTGTGATGTGCAAGGTAAAGTGGGAATTGGCATGCCGGGATTAATTGACCACAATGAACAATCATTAAGTGCCAATGTTCCCTGTGCAACAGGAAAAAATGTTCGCCAAGATCTGCAGTTATTATTAAATCGTGATATCGCTATTGAAAATGACTGCCGTTGTTTTGCTCTATCTGAAGCTCATCAAGGTGCTGGGGAAGGCTATTCTCGCGTATACGGAGCAATTATAGGTACTGGTGCTGCAGGAGGGCTATGTATCGATGGTAAACTCGATACTGGCCGTAACGGTATTATTGGTGAGTATGGCCATATACCTATTCCTGCTTTTTTACAAAAAAAGTACGATCTAAGTCTCAATGACTGTGCCTGTGGTTTTTCAGGATGTATGGAGTATTATATTGCTGGCCCTGGCATTTCAAGGTTATTTCAGCTTTTTTATCAGCGTGAAGTGAGTGCACTCCAATTCAGTGAAAATTTAGCAAATGGTGATGCGGATAGCTTAGCCGTATTTAATTGCTATACAGACTTACTTGGTTATACGTTTTCAACGATTATACATAATCATGACCCAGACATTATTGTCTTAGGTGGTGGGGTGTCTAAAATAGCACACGTTGTTGCCGCGCTGCCCACTGCGGTAATACCCTACCTTTTTAAAAGTGTAGTGGTTCCAGCATTTGTAGTAGCTAAATTTGGCGATGCAAGTGGTGGTCGAGGTGCAGCTTTCCTTTCTCACAGTCAAAATTAAAACGAAAAAATATTATGATTTCAGCAATAGTAAATGGTCCTATTTTCACCGGCGAAGAGTTGCTTAACGAGCACGCGGTGATTATAGAGAATGGGCAAATAAAAGAACTTATTTTACAGGCGCAATTACCAGCCAGTATTACGCAACGATTTGACCTGCAGGGCAATACACTCGCACCAGGGTTTATTGATCTGCAAGTTAATGGCGGCGGCGGTATTATGTTCAATAGTGCTCCCAGCGTTGAGACTATTCGACAAATGTCAGCAGCCCATCAGCAGTTTGGTACAACAGGATTTATGCCAACCTTGATCACTGACAACTACGACGCAATGAAAAGCGCCATCAGCGCTGTAGAGCAGGCAATTGAGGAAGGCGTTCCCGGCGTATTAGGGATACATTTAGAAGGCCCTTTTTTAAGTGAAGTAAAAAAAGGGGCTCATGATGCGAGTAAATTTTGTGCTATTGATGAGCAAGGCTTTGCTATTGTTACCTCCATGCGCACAGGTAAAACACTCATTACTATCGCGCCTGAATTAACTGAATCAGACACTATAACTAAATTAAAAGCGGCTGGCGTGATTATCTGCGCGGGTCACAGTAACGCTAATTATGAGCAAACCATAACTGCCATAGAGGCTGGGTTACACGGGTTTACTCATTTGTATAATGCAATGACCCCCTTGCTCAGTCGTGAGCCTGGCATGGTTGGCGCAGCACTTAGCAGTAACAACACTTGGTTTGGGATTATTGCCGATGGCTTTCATATGCACCCAAGCGCCTTTAAAGTTGCAGTAAATGCCAAGCAACGCGGCGGCGCAATTTTGGTTACAGATGCAATGGCCACGGTTGGCTCAGAGCAAGACTATTTTGTATTAGATAACGAGGTCATTAAGGCTGTTAACGGCAAATGTGAAAATGCTGCAGGCTCTTTAGCAGGCTCAGCCCTTGATATGAACACCGCAGTTAAAAATGCGGCTTTATTCGCAGAATTAGACTGGCAAGAAGCCGTTCGCATGGCCACACTCTACCCTGCTCAAGCATTAGGGTTAGAGCAACAAATTGGCTTAATAAAACCCGGGTTTAATGCTAATTTTGTAGCACTAAATACTGAGTTAGACGTACAGCAGGTTTGGACCAATGGTAGTACCAATTAAACTAAAACCATGATCATCCTAGCAAACCAGTATTATGTGGTGGATTTAAATCAGCCACATTATTATCAATTTGATGACTAGGCGCTAAGTCAAAAAGCGTATACATTACGTTAGCCCTTGTTAAAAAATTAAGCTCGGTGTTTGAGCTACTTAATTAAGCAATAATACGCAATCGCTTACCTTATACTAGGCGCGCCACGATAAATGAGCAATTTTTCAGCTAGGTATCGCTGTTTCAGCCTGATGGTAATAGTTACGCTCGGTCAATAATAACTTGTTTTTATTTGCCGAGATTTCTTTATATAGCTAATTATGAGCTAAACAATAAATAGTGCGATTTAAATTTCACTAGCTTTCATTGATGAAAAACATAATAACTGTTAATATTTTTAATTAGAAAAACATTCGGTGAATTACGCTATGCTAAATACAATTGAAAGACGCCAAGAGATCATTAAACAAGTAAATGTAATTGGTCGTGTGGATGTCACTAACTTAGCGCAAGAGTTTAAAGTTTCGACTGTTACAATCAGAACCGATTTAAATGATCTTGATAAAAAAAGGCTATTAGTTAGGTCTCGAGGCGGTGCTGTAGCTATTAGTAAAATGACTAAAGAGTTATCAGTAAAAGAGAAACACAGTGAAAACTCTCATATAAAGCAAAAGCTCGCTGCTGAAGCTGCAAAATTAATTAATAATAATGAACTTATTATTCTTGATTCAGGTACTACCACTGAAGAAGTTGCTAAACTTTTGAATAGCCACGAAAACTTAGTGGTGATGACTAATGGCTTAAATATAGCCACTGAGCTTGCTCATTTTGATAGTGTTGAAGTATTGATGACTGGTGGCACACTACGAAGAAAATCGCTTTCTTTTTATGGTCGACAAGCTGAAACAAGCCTAACAAACTTAAGATTTGATAAGGTTATTTTAGGCGTCGATGGTATTGAGTTTACCTCTGGATTGACGACCCATTTTGAACATGAAGCAAGCTTAAACCGGTTAATGTGTGGCGTGGCAAAAGAGGTGATTGTGGTAGCAGACTCATCTAAATTCGATCGTAGTGGTTTTCATATTATTACTCCTTTAAACTCAATTAAAACGCTAATTACCGATAATAATATTCCTAAAGCGTATAAAGAATATTTTGAGTCGCTAAATATTAAGCTGATCATTGTCGATGTTAATTAAATATATTCATACAGTATCTTGATGACAGTTACCCATTTCAACCGGTAACTGTCGGTTAAGTTTAAGCTAAATACGACTCACCTAAACTCACTTTCCCACTATTACATTTTACATCGTCACTGCCAAATATATTGGCATGCATTCCTAGCTCTGCTGTCAACTCTGCGCATTGATTTTTAAAGTATTCAAATAATACATATTGAATTAGAACCATGAACATTCTAGTACACACACTAATACCAATTTTATTAAAAACATGATTATTCTAGCGTATTAAATAGCTTACTGACTGTGTTAAAAATAACTTAAATACGTCTGCATAGATGCAGAAGATAGAGCAATGCAAGAGCCGTTATCGAGCCCACTCGGTTATAAATCTCGCGCCGCGATTAAATTTCCCCTAGATTGAACGAATTTCAATCATGAAAGGTCACACGCCCTAGTATATTAGTATGAAAACCAATCGCTTTTATATGTTCTATATCGTTAACTATCAGTAATATATATTTCTTACGTAGCCACGATCGTTTTGTAAAGCTCGTATCTTAATGGTGATAACACTCCGTTTATTTGAAAGCAAAGTTAATAGAATAAAAACAAACAAAACAAAAGGAAATCTATTGAAAGTATCTAAAAATTGCGTAATATAGTAGGTTAATGGCTGACAAATTATCTACTTTACTTTGGTTCACTATAAAGTCGAAGGCAGTCCACTAAAAATGCTGAGCGCTCTATTGTCGAGGTGAGAGAAGTACAAGATAAACACATCTATGCCTAAGCCTTTGCTCGATCAGGTGAAATAAACACTATCTATTTTGCATCAATAGTTAACTATTACCAGAGTAGCGTAAATCATGACAGTTACTTTGTGACTAAGACGTCTGTTCTGTACTGCAATGACATTTAGGCTTACTTAGAGTGTAAATGATAAAAGTCGATATTTATTTCATGGAGTTAAACACTTAACTCCCATAATAATTACACTAATAATGAACTAGTTTTTATGTTTTCACCTTGTTGGTGAGTCACTGGAAATACCACCCAATAAGAAAAACTTTTTTGGAGATAATATGAAGTTTAATTGGAAGACCATAGTTACAAGTGTTGTATTGTTATCCGGTACGATGGGTACGATACACGCCAATGATTGGGAGAACCCCCGTGTTTTTGCAATTAATAAAGAAGCTGCGCGCAGTACTTTTGTACCCTTTGCTTCAGTTGATAGAGCGCGTGATTTCGATTTTGTTGCTGATCACAACTCAGTTTCAAGTAACTATTTTAGTTTAAATGGCACATGGAAGTTTAATTGGGTGCAAAAACCTGCTGATCGACCAGTTGATTTTTACAAACCGGATTATGATGTTTCAGGGTGGGATGACTTTCAAGTGCCCGCAAACTGGGAGCTAAATGGCTATGGTATTCCTATTTATGTAAACCACCCTTCAGAGTTTGAACAAAACCCTCCTTTTATTCATCATCAATATAATCCCGTAGGCTCGTATAGAAAAACCATCGACTTACCTGATGGATGGGATAAAAAAGAGGTTTTCATTCATTTTGGGGCGGTAAAATCTGCTTTTTACTTATGGGTAAATGGTAAAAAAGTGGGTTATAGTCAGGGCAGTAAAACACCTGCCGAATTTGATATCTCACCCTATCTTAATTCTGGTAAAAATGTGATTGCGGTTGAAGTCTACCGCTGGAGTGATGGTAGTTACTTAGAGAACCAAGATATGTGGCGCATAAGTGGTATCGAGCGCGATGTATATTTGGTTGCCCGAACTAAAACCCATATACGTGATTATTTTGTTCGTGCTGCCGATGGTAAATTAAGTATTGATGTTGAAATTAGTAATTACCAAAAGCCATCCGTTGTTAAGCCTATCCTTAAAGTGCAGTTACTCGATACCGCAGGCAAAATAATAGCAAGTACTGAGCGGTTATTTATTGATCCACACAATAGCTATACAGGTAACAATGAGTTAACCATCAATTTTGATAACCTAGCTGTTAAAAATTGGAGTGCTGAGACGCCACATCTATATCGTCTGTTGCTAAGCTTATACGCACAAAAAGATCAGCAGTTAGAAAAAGGCTATTATGGTACAACAAAAAATGAAACCTTAGAAACAGGCACCCACTTAGAAACTATTGCACAGGATGTAGGGTTTAGATCGATTAATATCGCTAATGGTCAGTTCTTAGTAAATGGTGAGCCTGTACTAATTAAAGGCGTAAACCGCCATGAACATGATCCAGCTACTGGCCATGTGATCAGTCGTGAAATGATGCTTAAAGACGTACAACTCATTAAACAAGCTAACTTTAATGCAGTTCGAATGGCTCATTATCCTAACGACCCCTACTTTTACCATTTAGCTGATCATTATGGTTTATATATCGTCGATGAGGCTAACATTGAATCACATGGTCAAGGCTATAAACTTGACCAGAGTTTTGCTAACAATAGTCGCTGGTTAGATTCGCATATGGCGCGAAATATTGCCATGGTTGAACGAGACAAAAACCACCCAAGTATTATAACTTGGTCGATGGGTAATGAAGCTGGTAATGGCGTTAACTTTTTTAAAATTTATAATTGGATTAAAAATCGCGATAACACGAGATATGTGCAATACGAGCGAGCAGAAAGAGATTGGAATACTGATTTAATCGTACCGCAGTATCCTAAGCCTGACTTTATACGTAACTATAAAGACTCCCGTAATCGCCCTCTTATTATGAGTGAATATGCTCATAGTATGGGTAATGCACTGGGTAATTTCAAAGATTATTGGGATGCCATTCGAGATGTGCCAAATGCACAAGGCGGCTTCATTTGGGAATGGGTTGACCAAGGGTTAGATATGACTAGTTTGCAAGGCAACCATATTTATGGCTATGGTGGCGATTTTGGGCCAACAGGCATAGATAGCGATGGCAGTTTAATTAAATTTGGCCGTAATTTACCGCAAGAGTTTGATACTGAAAATACATTAATCAGAGGCCGTCAATTCCCTGATGCATGGGCAAAAGATGAGAATTTTGTAATTAATGGTATTGTGCTACCTAATCGAATACCTAACCCTGGTTATCATGAAGTACGCCGCGTTCAGCAAGATATCCATACTAAATTAATCGATGCGAAAAGCGGCACGATTGAAGTATTCAATGAATTCTTTTTTAAAGATTTATCTGAGTTTAGTTTAAATTGGCAACTTGTTGCTGACGGGATAACCGTAAAATCTGGCTCTATTAATGATATCAACCTTGGGCCACAAGCTACCAAAAAGTTTAAACTAGATTATGCTCGTTCGCTTAAAAATGATAACAAAGAATATTTTCTTAATATAAGTTTTGTTACAAAAGCAACCTCTGACTTAACTCAACAAGGTTATGCGCAAGCCCAAGAACAACTACTGATAAAGAAAGGTACTTTCAAAGCCCCTACTAGCATTACAAAAGACAAGCTGAAAGTTGCTGAAGATACAGATAAAGTGACTATAAATGGTAAAAACTTCCATTACAGTTTTTCTAAAACCAGCGGTGCTATGCTATCAATGCAAGTTCACGATAAAGAAATATTAGTTAATGGCTTATTACCAACCTTTTGGCGACCGCTAACTGATAACGATAGCCGAAGTAGTAATTTAGAGGCTATTAGTGTGTGGAAGCACGTAGATAATGCGACTGCTGTAAGTCAGTTTAAAGTTACTGAACAAGATGACCATTCAGTGTCTTTAGTGATTGATTATAGTCTGAAACCGATAGCCGGTAATGCTCAAGTCACTTACATTGTTGCAGCTAATGGTGTGATTGATGTCAGTTATACTGTAAATATCAGCCAAGATAAAACCCCCGCAATTCCTCGCGTTGGCCTTGAGATGCAATTAGTAGATAGTTTAGATAAGCTAACTTGGTATGGCCGCGGTCCACATGAAAGCTACCAAGATCGTAAAACCTCTGCTGATATTGGTTTATATCAAGGTTTAGTTGCTCAACAGTTTCATCCGTATGTTCGCGCCCAAGAAAATGGCAGCAAAACCGACACGCGTTGGTTAAGTTTGGTTGATAATAACGGAGTTGGTATACGTATCGACGCTAAAACATCGATTGGCTTTACTGCTCTTAATTTTTTAAGCCAAGACTTAGATATTAACCCCCACGCTAAAGGGCATGGCAGGCATAATCACTCGGGAGATCTCAAACCTCGTGATTTGATTAACTTGAACCTAGATATTGTTCAAGCAGGAGTTGGTGGCGTTAATAGCTGGGGAACTGCTGCACTGGAAGAATATCAAATTCATGATAAAAAGTTTGAGACTAGCTTTGTAATCAGCCCATTACAGAGAAATAACTAAACTATTAGATAGCCTCCAAACCAAGACAGTTTATTTTATTGTCTTGGTTTGGAGAGGCTAACTAATTTTGTGTAATTGCCTAACTTTAAGACCCTATTTAACATTTAAGGATTAGGCAATTAAGCACAATTAAAAATATAAAAACATCGAAAGCCATGCACTACAAGATCGTTTAGCTAACTCTTCATCCTGTGCTTTTTGCAACTCAAGCAACAGGTGCTGAGTTTTTTCTGGATCGTCAGGTAATAAGTGAGTATCAATTCCCATGTTCATAATCAAACAGCGTTTTACGTTACCTGCCTAATTGCTCAGGACTGAGTTCAAATTCTTGCATGGTGGCTTTCTCTGGCCATTTAAACTTGTGTTTTTCGAGTCGCTTTACCACACAAAGCAAAGCCCGTTTTATTCCAATACAGCAGCTTGAGTTTATCTTTAGCTATGTTGCAAAACGAAAATAACGCGCCAGCATAGGCATCACGGTGTCAGCAAATATTCTCAGGTTCAACAAACACCTTCATCAGCCAAGCTCCTGTAATAATTGATTTAGGCAAGTTGCTGATATTGTTACCTCCAAGCTGAGTTTTACATTACCTAGCACGAGGGTGATCGGCTGTTGCTGCTCGATAACGTCAACTTATTTAGTGATCTTGGCACGAACAAAACTTCCTGATAATGCACCAAGCTTATTTTGTGCAGCATTAAAAGTTGTTTTTGATAAAGAATTTTGCTGCTCACACTCAGTGATAGTTAAATCGCTAGACTGTTGCGCTTCGCTGATGCTACGCGACGGCGCAAGATTACGCGTTTTCCTCATGGTTACCTCCTAATTCAAACGTGGAAATAGCCTCATAGTTTTGACGCGTTACTGGCAGATGTTCTGTGTAGACGCATACACATCATGCAATATTTATACAGATTGATAATAAAGCCAAAGGCTGTTTTCAAAATGAAAACTGCTCGCTAAAGCTGCTCTATGCTGGGATATTAAATGTGTCAATGAAATAGACAATGCCCATCCATAAGGAGTCTGACATTGTCGTAATTAACCATTCAATTCTAAGTACTTCTAAGTAGTACGCTGGATATTTAACTCTATTAAAATAGCTTTCAGTTAAATTCAATGCGTACCAGCAGTTTTTTTGGCATAATTTATACCAACACTTTGCCAGTATTCCTGCATCTTTTTGAGAGACTTTTTAAACTCTATAAAGTCTTTATTTTCAACTTGTGTCCAACCGGTTTCTGCGTGAGCTGCAATTCTTGGAAATGTTTGGAACTCAACATCTGCATTTTTAGGTGTCCATTCACTCCACATTTGAGTCCCCAATCCATAAATATTTTTATGATATTTTTCTTCTAGCCCTGCAGGAACAGGATCAAAGCGATAGGCTTTTTCTAAGCTTGTAGTTGTATAACCATAATCTAAATAAGCAAATTCATGAAGAGAATTAACAATACCATAACCTTGCTGTGCTGCATCACGTGCTAAATCGATATCCCCTTTCCAAAAATGTACAATTGTATTTTTTGCTAGCTCTGTTTCAGCCTGTCTATCATGTTTTTTTTCAACAAAATCTGTGTGTATATTTTTACCTAAAATTTCATTCCAACCCATCATGCGTCTTCCATGACTTTCAATAAACTTAGACATTTTATTTGTAAATATTACCTGAAGGTCTGCTGGTGTTTTAATTCCATGATCTTTCATGTACTTTTGAACATGATCAGATTCCTCCCACACTTTGTATCCAACCTCATCACCCCCAATATGAATAACTTCCGACGGAAACATTTCAAACATTTCCAATAATACATCTTTAAAAAATTTGATAACCTTAGGGTTTGTAACATCAAAATTATCATATAAACGACCAAATTTTGCAGGCACTTCAATAGGTACTCCTGCAGTACCTAACCAAGTATAAGATGCAATTGCTGCACTAGCGTGGCCTGGCATTTCAAACTCTGGGATAATACTAATGTGACGATCGTTTGCGTAGGCGACAATTCGCTTTATTTGCTCTTGGGTATAGAAGCCACCATGAGGTTCACCTGCAGTCTTACCACTTTTCCACGTTTCTACTTCTGTATCTTTACGAAATCCGCCTATAGTCGTAAGTAGCGGATATTTTTTAATTTCAATCCTCCAGCCTGCATCATCTGTTAAATGCCAATGAAACTTGTTCATTTTAAGTAATGCCATTTGGTCCAGGATTTTTTTTACAAACTTTTCACCATGAAAATAACGTGCTTCATCAAGCATATATTGGCGCCACTTAAAGCGTGGTTCGTCTTTTATAATTAGGGCTGGCAGACTAAAAGTTGAATTATCTTCTAATAATAATTGCTTAATAGATTGCCACGCATAAAACACTCCAGTATTTGTTCCTCCTTCTATAAGCACTTTTTGCGGCGAAATAAAAAGTTTATATGCTTCCTTATTCAAGCTAGGGTTTACTTTTAGAGAAATATTATTAGAAATATTATTAGATGTTTTTTGTACTTGTAACCCTGCGATATCAAAAAAGTAGTCTTGTATTATTTTTGATTCTTTATTCAGTCCACTTGAAAAGCTAATAGTTGTCTGTTCATTGACATAGAAATGCCCTTGTTTTTTTTCTATATAGTTAGGTTTTGGAAGAATAGAAATATCCTGAGCGTATAGGCCAAAGCTCGATATCAACAGTGATATTACAAATAATATTTTCATTTTCTCTCCTTTGCTGTTTTAACTATAAAATTAAAACATTGATTTTTTTAAATATTTAAAATTAAGGATGCCCTCGTTTTTTACAGCAATTATTACACTCAAAGATATACTTTAAATAGCTTTAAAAACTATTAGCGCACAGTAAAACACCTCTAAAGTGTGATCATTAAAAAGGGAATAATAATGATAAAAAATTAAGAGCTTTTATAACTATCGCTGTCCGTATTTTGGTTACAAGTTATATTAACGCTATTCTTCCGACAGCTGGCAAAACCTGGTGGTTAATTAGAAATCTAGGAATGAATAAGGTCATGTTGATTTTTAGAGATCGTGAGTGAAAACGAACTCTAAAAAATCATTCAACTCATATAATGTTTCGCTTTATTGGTATGCATTTTGCAAATCAAAATTCCCACTCAGGCAGTATCGGCTTGGTTCGTTTTTTCATCAGTTCATTTGCTTCGTCGATGATGTTAGGAAACTGTTTTGCCAAGTTATGTTGTTCTCCAATATCAGTGGAAAGATCATACAGCTCCCAATCAATGCCATGTGAACGGTGAAAGCGCAATGCTTTCCACTTACCCATTCGAACCGCTTGCGTCGCCGTTGCATCATGGCGCTGCAGTTTAAACTCCCAATATAGAGCTTGATGCTTTTCTTGACTACTTTCCTTGCCAAGCAAGCTAGGTACGAATGAGATACCATCGCGATCAGCAGGCATCTCTGCTCCTGAAAGTTCTGCTAGGGTGGGCATAATATCCCAAAAAGCTGAAATATGGCTGCTTTCGGTACCAGCTTGTATGCGGCTACTCCAACGAGCGATCATCGGAACTCGTATGCCTCCTTCATAAAGATCTCGCTTAATTCCACGTAACTCTCCTGAGCTATTGAAAAAGTCCATATCAGCTCCACCTTCAGGCGATGGGCCATTATCACTGGTGAAAATGACGAGAGTATTCCTATCTAAATTTCGCTCTTTAAGCAATGTCATAATACGACCGATAGAGGTATCCATATTGCTAATCATAGCTGCCCTTGCCGCTCTAGGTCTTGGGTGTGGTGTGTAGCCGAAATTAGTCATCGGTGGTTCCTGCCAGTCTGATGCATAGCTTGGCAAACGATCATCTGGGGTCTGCAGAGCAGCATGAACCGTCACAAATGACATGTACAAAAAGAACGGCTGCTCGGGCTTATTTTTATCTGAGGATGAAGCAATAAAATCCGTCGCTTCCTCTATTAATCTATCAGGGGCGTATTCATTACCCATATAAATTTTGTAATCTTCTTCTTTTTTCGAAGTGCCATTAAGCTGGGTATGTGGAATAAAAAATTCATTGCTTAATGGTACTCGCTTACCATTACGCCAAAGATGGGTAGGGTAATAATTATGTGCTTGTTTTTGATCTAAATAACCAAAAAAATAATCAAAGCCATGATGTTGAGGTTCACCTTCTGAGCCTGGTCCTCCTAACCCCCACTTACCTATCGCTGCAGTTCTATACCCTGCTGACTTAAGCACTGTAGCGAGTGTATGGCTACCCGATTTTAACGGCATTTGCCCCCTTTCCTCTTCATCGCGGTAACCTCCTAGCTCATGATTACCACGGATCTGTGTATGCCCCGTATGTTGACCAGTCATTAGAGAAGCTCTTGACGGAGCACAAACAGCACTACCTGCATAATGCTGTGTAAACTTTATCCCTTGCGCAGCTAGTTTATCTAAATTTGGCGTTTGAGCACGTTGTTGGCCAAAGCTGCCTATATCTCCATAACCTAAGTCATCGGCCATAATGAATATAATATTAGGCTTTTCAGGTAACTCCTCTGCAAACGCGGTCAATGAAAACAGTGCTGCCATAAATACAAGGCTGCGAATAAAAATATAATTAAGTCTTCTCATAATGAACCCTATAATTTAAGCGCTCAGAATAATAACTGAGCAAATCAACATTAAACTCTATAATTGGCTTGTTACACTTCAATGGTAACTGTATGTAATAACAATAAATAATGTTATTTTGGCTCTAATAGCGTGTATTTTACTAACTTTATTTATACTGACGATTAAAATTATCTGGCATGTATCGAGCCAAACCAAACATGTATAAAGCGGATACTATCGTTAAATTTTTATTATTACTCTTTGTATACCAAGCCTTGTACTCTTGGCGTAGATAGACAACGTAAAAATAAAAAATTAGCTAAATGGCACTCAGCGTCTATGCTGTCATATTAAAAATCACAGAACGTCAAAACGGTCCTGTGATTTTTATTTTAGCTAAGTATTTAGTGACATTTTAAAAACGAGCCGTCACTCCTAAAGTTAATGTTCTTCCCCAATATGCCTGATACGCTACTTTATTTTTGTCACCACTGTATTTTCGGTCGCCTTCGTCAGTTAAATTATTTACTGATGCACGTACAGAAATACTATCTGTGACGTCATAATTCATACTCCAGTCTAGGTAACCGACTGCGTCAGCAAAAGTGTCGTAGCCAGATTCTGAATAGTGAATGTTGGTCAAGTAAGAATCTCGGTAGTTATAAGCAAATCGTGTCGAAAAGTTACCTTCATCATAGTAAGCTTGAATATTATAAGAGTTTTTAGACATACCTATAAAACCAACTTTTTCACCCCTGGCATTATCCTTACCACTATCTGTATCACTGTAAGTATAATTTAACTGAAAGCCGAAACCGCTTAAGTAATCAGGCAATATATTGTCTAAACCTTGTTGATACGCTAGCTCCGTTCCTTTTATAATCGAGTTTTCATCATTATTTACAGGTCTGAAAACCTCAAAATCATAACCATCAATATTTTCGATATACGTTTCACTACTGACAAAATTAGCTATATCTTTGTAGTAAAATGCTGCAGTAACGGCACCTAGCTCAGAAAAGTACCACTCTAAACTTATATCCAACTGATTTGCCTTAAAGGGCTTCAGTCCAGGGTTTGATATATTTTTAGTATTTTCTTTTAATGCAGGTCCTGTAGATGTTACTGACTCATAAGGAGACATACTGGCTAAATCGGGACGACTTAATACTTTAGATGCAGCGACTCTGAATACATAATCATCGAACAAGTTCCACCTAAAGTTAAGGCTCGGTAAGAAATTACGGTAGCTATCTTTTTTGGTTACCGGTGCCAGATCTTTAAACGTTGTGTTGATGGGATAGCCCTCATCATCACGAATTATTTCATCCACATTCTCAGTGAAGCCTTTAGACTCAATGGTCGTTTCAAGTAAGCGACCGCCTATGTTCAAGAAATAATCGTACTTCCATAATTGCCCCTCAATATTCGCCTGAAGATAAGCACTCAATACATTTTCAGATATCGTATAAGAGCTTCCTTGGTTATGCTGCGCAATGAGTTTATTTGCAGCTGTGGGATCGACACTTTGGTAAAAAGCATTTAAGGCATTAATATCAAAACCAGCCCATTGACGAGGGAAATTGCCTGACTCCTGCTTTAAGAAATCGTCAGTCGAAGAGTTTTGCATGACCTCATCAGGTATTTTTATCCAAGTAAATTCACCGTTATGAATTAATAACGACTCATCAGTTACTTCAACACCATCTATTTTCCCTTTACTAAAAGCACTTGAATTTGGTGCTCTCCAGTTATCTCGTGACTTGGTTTGACCCGTATAGCCCACCCCAAAATCCAGAGAAGTAAGATGTTTAATATCAGAAGCCCAAGTTCCTTTCAAATTTAGCTGATCCACATTATCTTCAGACCCCAAACCGCTAAATGAAGTATAATGGGCGCCAAAACCACTACTCGCGTCTAGTTGGCTTGAAAAGATCATATCGGGCACATTACTACCACGAGAGTTATCGTAAGTTGCTGAGTCTATTGCTGATCGTGCGACTACAAACTTATTGTCTCCATCATTTTCATTTTTTGCTGCTGAATGAGAAACATCTGCTTCAAGAGTAAAATTACCAACATACCACATCACATTTAGCCCAAGCGCCAGCGTGGTAGTTTTACGATGCTCTTCAATGTGTAGTAAATCTATCAAGAAGGGATCGGCTGTCGTTAATTTAACGATATTGCCATTTTCGTCAACCTCACCATCTGTCCAAATCCCGTGATTTGGATACAAAGGTTGGGTAAGGCCAAGAGATATTCCTGAAGCAATATTATTAACGTTATAACTACTATGCAAAGCATCAAAGTTAATATTTAAGTCACTCGTTGGTCGCCATTGCAATGCTAAGTTCCCACTGAGGCGATCGTTATCATCTTTGGAGGTATTATAAGAGATATAATCAGCCATATTGCCAGTAATATCATTACTGGCATCGTTATCATTGCCTATATCTAAGGTTTCTTGACGATAGTAATCAGCAATCGACATATAATCAAAACGACCTTGGGTCTTTGAATAAATTAAGCCAGCTGCAACACCAAACGTATCGTCAATATTTTCACTAAAAAAGATTGAAGCTTTAGGGTTATGTTTATCCGCTAAATCTTTGTAAACATTTTCCGCAGAAAAAGTAACGTTTGTTCCTACCGTATCTAGCGGGCGTACGGTTTTAATATCAATAGTCGCTCCGATACCGCCTTCCGTAAATTCTGCTTTGGGTGTTTTAGATACTTCTATTGAAGAAATAATCCCTGAAGATAATACATCATAGTTAAAGTTACGACCGGAATTGTCGGTAGCTAATTTACGACCATTTAATGTCGTCATATTAAATCCACCAGTTAGCCCTCGCACAGAAATATTTTGCCCATTACCGCGCTCTCGTGACACTGTTATACCAGCGATACGTTGTAGCGCCTCGGCTACATTTACATCAGGTAATTGGCCAACATCCTCAGCACTAATGGCATCCACGATATTAAGTGAATCTTTTTTAACCGATAATGATTTTGCTAAACTACTGCGCAACCCTGTAACTGCAATAACTTCTATCTCTTCATCAGTATTTTTAGTGTCTGCTTTTGTATTTGATGGTAACTCAATAGTTGAATCGTTAAGGCTGACTTGAGCAAAAGCGGCGTTAGTCGTTGTGCATAACAGAGTACTGACCATTAGGCTGATATACTTCATTTTATAGTTTTTCATTATTATTCCTCTCTTTAGTGACTTTACTAGCGATACTTGTCTGCCGACTAAAATACCAATCCAGATTGCTGTGAAATTATTTACACCTGATGCCTATTTTAGAAAGCTCTATAAGCTTTTTCTAATTCTCAGTTGCCTATCAATAACCATATAGATACGCAAAATTAACAACCAAGCCTCATTATTAACAAGCAATGAGGTTTATTTCAATAAAAAAGTTTCATTAACTTTCAAATTAATTTGTTTTTACAGCTAAATTAAAGTGAAAGAAAATTAAAAGCGATATTGAAACACTACGAAGGAGATTAGAAATAAATTAAAAGAGAAATTAAAAAAGAGATATTACAATTTTTGTTCGGTACGATTCTGATACGACATCTTTTTACTTTTTTAAGTATTATCTGTTTGGCTGTTGTACTCAAATTTTACTGAGTGATAAAGGCCTATTATTGTATTGGGAAGCTCACCTCTGTGAATCCTAAACCTCTATAGTCGTTTCTTATGCTGCGTTCTCGTCCATTGGTGGGAATCAATTAGAGCCTATTTACTCTAACCGTTTCCTTAAAAGTAAAACATATCTCAGCGAAATAAAACTCTGCAAATTATGCCCCTGTGTACCTGAGAGAAACACTGACTAAGCTCATATTTTAACAAGTGCTATTTCATTAGCGTAACGTGATGAATAAATAAAGTTATTGAAACTGCACAAGCCTTTATTTCAAGTCTAAAGTACTAAATATAAGCTTAATCATCGAAAATAAATAAACAACAAAGTTAAATTAATGTGATATGTATTAACAAAACATCATTGAAAGCAAATGAAAGTTATGTATAATAAATATAAAGTGTAGTGGGTATTGAATTCTATATGGGTATTCCTTGATATAAAATAATAGCCATATCGCCTTACGAAATATGAGTTTTTAGCTTAGCTTCTGCTGTTTTTTAATTACATCAATAAAAGAGATTACATATCGGCGTTTTAAAAAATAGACCAATAATTTAAAAAGATTAACCTTGAGCGAAAGACTTTATAAGCATGTGAATACAAAAATCTGACGCTATATACTTACAAAAAAAATAAAACTAGGAGAATATAATGGAATCTGTTTTAAAAGCGGATCAGAAGCCAGTTTCAACGCTAATGCCAATGACAATAATTGCTTTACTATTTTTTATCTTTGGCTTTGTTACTTGGCTTAATGGCTCACTCATACCGTTCTTGAAAGTGATCTGTGATCTCAGCACATTTCAGGCATTGTACGTTACACTCGTTTTTTATATCGCCTATACAATAATGGCATTACCGTCGTCTTGGCTGCTTGCGCGTACTGGATATAAAAATGGTATGGCTTATGGCCTAGCGGTGATGGTAGTCGGCACTCTAATGTTTATTCCTGCTGCAAGCACTGCAAATTATCTGTTCTTTTTATCTGGGTTATTCATCCTAGGTACCGGACTTACCATTTTACAAACAGCCGCTAACCCCTACCTAGTTATTTTAGGGCCAAAAGAAAGCGCTGCAATGCGCATTAGCCTGATGGGCATTGTCAATAAAGGCGCAGGAGTTATTGTGCCTTTAGTATTTAGTGCACTGATTTTGTCAGACTTAGGAGATACCTCTGAACAAGCTCTTGCTGCCCTTAGTGAACAACAACTTCAAGCTTTATCAGATCGCCTAATCATGCCCTACCTTTGTATGGCTGGAGCATTAATCTTTCTTATCGCACTGGTTAAATTTTCATCTCTCCCTGAAATAGAGCCGCCACAGCAACAAGAGAATAATGACAAGTCGGGTATTATGCAATTTCCACAAGTCATTCTTGGGGCTATCGCATTATTTGCGTATGTAGGTGTTGAGGTTATCGCCGGTGATACTATTGGCTTATTCGGTTCTGACTTAGGTATGAGTAACTTTACTACCCTAACATCTTACACTATGGTGTTTATGGTAATCGGTTACATACTTGGTGTTATTTGTATTCCTAAATATCTTAGTCAAAAACATGCACTGATTAGCTCTGCCGCCTTAGGTATTATTTGTGTAGTTGGCATAGTGACAAGTTCACCAAACTCATCATCAATTAGTGAAATTGTATGGGGGTTTACAAGTATTTCGGTGGTTCCCAACCCAGTGTTTTTTGTTGCATTAATGGGGTTAGCTCACGCACTAGTATGGCCGTCAATCTGGCCGCTAGCACTTGATGGTTTAGGACGATTTACCGCACAGGGTTCTGCTCTATTAATTATGGGTATTTCTGGTGGTGCATTATTACCCATGATTTATGGTGCTATCGCTGAATCAAATAATACACAAGATGCCTACTGGGTCACCTTACCTTGTTATTTGTTTATTTTATTTTATGCACTTAAAGGGCATAAAATGCGTGCATGGCGCAATTAATAACCTATTATCTGAAAATCCACTGCATCTTAGCTCGTCAGTGGGTTTTTAATAACAAGTGTAATGATCAACTAATACTGTGTGGTGATGTGACGTATCTTTGGACAGGCAATCGCTGGGCTTATTTAGCGGTCGTTATCGATTTATTTGCGCGTAAAGTCGTTGGTTGGGCAATGTCGTCGTCGCCAGATACTAATTTAACGCTAAAAGCGCTTGAACTCGCAACCGACAGGACTGATGTTCCATTCGTAAGCGTCTAGCAAGTGCGCCTGCAAGTAACTCGTCAAAACGATTAAGCTACCCCTGAATTTCAATTAGGAGATAGCTATGAGAAAAACACGTAGCCTTGAGCAATGGCGTAGTATTATAGAAGCGCAACAATCGAGTGATTTAACTACCACTGAGTATTGTCAGCAAAATACTTTATCAAAAACAACTTTTTATGCCGCAAAAAACAAGCTAAAGGCATTACCTGGCAATTTTGTTCGCTCCAAAATCACTAAACAACCTGACGTTATCAAGCCGCAACAGCCGATAACCCTCACTGTTGGCAAAGTAAAAGTCAGCTTGCCATCAACAACGCCTGCAACTTACCTCAGCCAATTGTTACGCGAGTTTGCCTGATGAAAATGTTTGTTGAACCCGAGCGTATTTATTTACACCGCGATGCGGTGGATTTTCGAAAATCGATTGATGGTCTGGTCGCCATCGTTGAAGGCGAGCTTGAACGTGATGCCTACACTGGCGCGCTGTTTTTGTTTTGCAACAAAGCGAAAGATAAACTCAAATTAGTGTACTGGGATAAAACAGGGTTTGCTTTGTGGTATAAGCGACTCGAAAAACAAAAGTTCAAATGGCCAAACAAAGCCACTTTGCAAGAATTTGAACTCAGCTCTGGGCAACTGGATTGGTTGTTGTCGGGATATGATGTGCTTGGCCATGAAAAATTGCAGTATCAATCTATGATCTAATTAACAGTAAACGATCATTGCCACACATCCGTTTTTATTTGCCCTGCAAACGAGAAAAGTGCATAAAACTTTGTTAAATTGCAGGGATGAAACTTGATGCACACTCACTTCCTGATGACCCAGAACAACTCAAGCGCATGCTGCTTGAGTTGCAACATGTCGTCGCTAAAAAAGATGAAGAGTTAGCTAAAAAGGATGCGCAAATTCACGAATTGCTGCAAGCTTATAATGCGAAACTTGCCAAAGAGTACGCTAAGAAATCAGAAAAAATGCCGGGGGCGGGTGAAGTATTCAATGAAGCAGAAGAAACGCTTGATGAGTATGATAAAGCGCAATTGGCCACATCGCCCTCAGTAAAGAAAGAAAAAGCCAAACCGAAACGAAACGCCGCCCACTGCCGGCGCAATTACCACGAGTAGACGTGATTGTTGACCTCGATGAGGATGAAAAAGTATGTGATTGCTGTCAAAGCACCTTACATAAAATGAGTGAAAGCAGCAGTGAAGCATTAGAGTTTGTGCCAGCACATATCAAAGTGATTAAAACGATTCGCCCGAAATATACATGCCGTCACTGTGAGCAAGAAGGCATTGATTGTGTGGTGAAATCCGCCCCGATGCCCGCATCACCCATTCCAAAAAGTATTGCAACGGTCAGCTTGCTGAGTCAAATAATCACGTGTAAATACCAGTTTGGCTGTAAGCGTCCGAGCAACGACACCTAGCAGAGTGGATTTAATTAATTGAAAATACCGTCAGTTTCTACTGGAGGTATTATGCAAAAAAGAACCCTTAATGACTGGCAAAAATTGATTGAGCAGCAACAAACCAGCGGCTTATCTATTGTCGCATTTTGTAAAGAAAACATGTTACCCACTTCAAACTTTTATAAATATCGGTCTAAGTTACAAGACGCTGCAAAAGCACCTAAATTGGTGAAAGTGCAAAACAAAGCCATTCCCCATAAAGTGAATGCCTCAATCACGTTATCTCATGGTGAAACTCATTTAACTATACCAACCTCATCTGAGCCTACATGGGTGGCTAATTTAATAAAGGCGCTGCAAGCATGAACATGTTTATTGATGTGCCCGACGTGTACCTTTGCAATCAGTTTGTCGACTTCAGAAAATCCATTAATGGCTTAGCGGCCATTGTTGAAAGTGAACTCGAACTGTCAGTGCTATCCGGTGCCGTGTTTGTTTTTTGTAATAAAAGCCGAGATAAGCTGAAGATATTGTATTGGGATAACACAGGCTTTGCCCTGTGGTATAAACGCCTCGATAAGCACAAATTTAAATGGCCGAAAAATCTCAGCGCCGACACCCTAAACTTAACCGAGCAACAATTACACTGGTTATTATCTGGGTATAATGTCATAGGGCATCAACAAATCAACATCGAAAACGCTAGCATTATTTAGATCGTCGCGGGATCAATATTAACCATCGCATTAAGCTAGTTTACGGTAAAAAACATTATAAAATAAAAGGATGAACATTGATGTTAACTGCCTTCCAGACGATCCGGCTTTGCTTAAAAAGCTGCTGGCAGAGCACGCTGAAAAATTAGCGCAAGCGACTGCAAGAAACCGGTATCTAGAGGAACAATTCCGCCTAGCGCAACAAAAACAATTTGGTAAAAGTGCCGAAGTCTTTGACGCACAAGGTGAATTGTTTAATGAAGCCGAAGACATCATTGAGCAACTTGATGAGCTTGCTACGCAAGAGATTAGCTACACTCGCAAAACACCAAAGCGCAAACCATTACCCAAAGACTTACCCCGTGAGCAAGTGATTCATGACATTGCCGAAGAAGACAAGTTGTGTAACTGCTGTGGTAATGAGTTGCATAAAATGGGTGAAGACGTCAGCGAAAAGCTCGACTTCGTTCCCGCAAAGATAAAAGTCATTGAGCATATTCGCCCAAAGTACGCGTGTCGTGAATGTGATAAGTCAGGGTCGAATAACAGTATTAAACAAGCCAAGATGCCAAACATGGCCATCAACAAAGGCATGGCCACGTCCAGTTTGTTAAGTCAAATCATCACCAGCAAATATCAATATGCACTGCCACTGCACAGACAAGAGTCGATGTTCAAGCAATACGGCATTGAGCTTAGCCGTAAAACCATGAGTGACTGGGTACTCGCATCCGCTACCTTGTTTGAACCGCTGATACAACGACTGAAACACGCGTTACTTAAACAGCCTGCGATACATGCCGATGAAACGACGGTCAATGTGGTCAACGCCGACAAAGTAAAAAGTTACATGTGGCTATATTGTACCGGCACGGATTCGCCATCGGCTATAAATAAACACAACTCAATACCAAACATTGTGCTTTACGACTATCAAAATAGTCGGGCAGCTTCCTGTGTGGTTAATTATCTGGATGGCTATTCGGGCTATTTACAGGTTGATGGTTATCAAGCGTATGCACAAACGCAATCCACACTAGTTGGTTGCTGGGCCCATGCACGTCGTAAATTTATAGAAGCAAAACACGTGCAGGGTAAAAACAAGACAGGCAAAGCCGACGTAGTCTTGAGTCTTATTCAAAAACTGTACGGCATTGAATCAAAACTCAACGATAAAACACCAGAACAAAAGCATGAAATAAGGCAAGAGCAAGCGAAACCTATTATCGATAAACTGCATAAATGGCTAGAGCAAAACCAGCCACGTTTAGTCGGGAAAACCAAGTTAGCAGAGGCAGCAACCTATCTCGCTAATCAATGGCATAAACTTATAGTTTATCTTGAAAATGGTCAGCTTAATATCGACAATAACCGCGCCGAGCGCGCTATCAAACCATTTGTTATTGGCCGTAAGAACTGGATGTTTAGCCAAACCTCACGCGGGGCAATAGCAAGCGCTCACCTATACAGCATCATCGAAACTGCAAGATCCAACGGCTTAACGCCATTTGATTACATCATGCATTGCCTCGATGAGCTTTGTCAGCCTGAGCCAGACATAGAACAATTATTGCCTTGGAATATCAATATCTAGGTGATGATCACCGGACGTTTACGCTTGGCTTACCGCTTTATCGCCAAGAAACAATGTTAGGCGATATTGGTATAGAATTAAGCAGACAAACCATGTCGAGCTGGATGCTACGTTGTGCACAATTGTTGTCACCCCTGTATCAACGCTTAAAAGAGGTGTTGTTATCGCAAGCAGTTATCCATGGCGATGAAACCCCGTTAAACGTCATTAACGCAGATAAAGCGACAAGCTATATGTGGCTGTATTGTTGTGGTGATGATAAACCGGGTAAAAGCACTAATATTGTCCTGTTCGATTATCATAACAGCCGTGCGGGCCAATGTGCGGTTGATTTTCTTGATGGTTACCAAGGCTATATGCACGTTGATGGCTACAAGGCTTATGAGCAAACCCAGGCAACACTGGTTGCATGCCTTACTCATATGCGTCGTAAATTCATCGAAGCGAAAGGCAATAATAAGAAAACAGGCAAAGCGGATGTAGCGCTCAACCTCATTGGCAAGCTCTACGGTATTGAGCAAGCCATCAAAGATAAACCAGCCACAGAGAAGTACACTGTTAGACAACAAAAAGCCAAACCCATTGTTGACGAGTTATACCAATGGCTGCTCAAACACAAAGATAAAATCCCGCCCAAAATGGCGCTAGGTAAAGCCATTAACTACGCGATAAATCAATTTGAAAAATTCCGGCGGTACCTTGATGATGGCAGACTTAAAATAGATAACAACCGCGCAGAGCGAGCCATAAAACCCTTCGTGATAGGGCGAAAAAACTGGTTGTTCTCAAATACCAGCAAGGGTGCACATGCCAGTGCGGTACTTTATAGCCTTGTTGAAACTGCGAAGGCAAATAACCTTGTGGTGCATGACTATATTTCTAGTTGCTTACAGCACCTAGCTGAGCAACCTGATAACCTTGAGCCGCTGTTACCTTGGAACATTAAGAAAGGCTAGGTGTCGTTAGCTAGACGCTTACGATGGAATTATCCATCTAAATTTATGGCCTGGTTCTTCTTTTTCCGCCATATTTAACTGGTTACTTGCAATAGATTGAAGCGGTATTATTTCAGGGCATTCAACAGTTATTTTTACTTTTTTGGTACGACTCAAAGGTAAACTCTCCATGTAAGCTAAAACGCCCATATTAACGGGCTAAAAATTGTGGTCTAAAATGAGAGAGGCACGAACGAGTGACCACTGTTTTTAGTCCTGTTAAATTGCTTGTTAGAATGTTTACACACATCTTGCAAGTTCATTTATAGTCATACAAACTTCTCTTACATATTTCCCTGAAACTAAAACACCTGACTTAGTGACTTCAATTTCTTTGTGCTGAACTTTAGGCTTAAAGCCATGTACTATTGAGTTTCTAATCTCTCTTACATTGTCATTCAAAAATATTACAGAACGATGAGATGCCAATCCTGCTCCATCAATTTTCTCTAGCCATTTTACGTAATAAATAAAAATGGATTCTTTATTACCTTTCTTTCTAAACCTTATGTTTTTCTTGGCGCTGAGCTCTTTTACAATATAACCCAACGTATCTTCCAGCATTGTCCAAAGCATTAATAATTGAGATTTACGAATATAATTAGGCAAGTCTTGCTTAAATGTAGCATCTAAATCATATTGGTCATTACTGATGTTTGATACTGATACTTGATCAGTATATTCATTCGTTTTTATTCCTTGCCCGCCAACTACAAGCTTTTCTGAAAACTCTGAAATATAGTTTTCTAACTGGTAATCTTGTTGCTCAATAAATGCCATGATAAGAATTAACTCTTGGCTCAATCCTTTTCGTAAACAGGCTTCCATATCAACTTTTTTTGAAAATACACTCATATATCAATCCTGGTAACTCAGTAATACGCACTTCATTCTAACAGCTTATTGAACACCACTATGGGGGTTTATAACACCCCAAAACGGCGTATATTACATAGCTTAATAATTCCATCAAACAACTCTAATGTAAACAAAATTACGTGTGTAATAAAATTACCCTTGTTTAAATACCTCAGAACGACTTTTAATAATGTTATCCGACAAAGCCGCAACTATTGCCAATTTATACAGTTATTAATTATAAATTTAGCTTGTGTGAAATACCCTTTTTTAACACTGAAAAAAGAACACATATATAATAAAAACATGCAAAAAACACGATTGGTGCTAAGAGCGATAACGCGGCTGAGTCGTTTTAAATTCATTAAACCAATGTACAAAAAAGCGCTGCAAATATGCAGCGCTCATTACTTAATGGTTGTTGTATTTAAGTTTAAACTTTTTGATTAAAAGAAGCCGAGCGGATCTTCGCTATAGCTTACTAATAGGTTTTTAGTTTGTTGGTAGTGACCCAGTGCGAGTTTGTGGTTTTCGCGACCAATACCTGATTTTTTATAACCGCCAAACGCGGCGTGGGCCGGATACATGTGGTAGCAGTTTGTCCATACACGGCCTGCCTCAATTTTACGCCCCATACGATATGCTTGGTTCATGTTGCGGCTCCATACACCGGCGCCTAAACCAAATTCAGAGCTATTGGCAAGTGCCAACGCTTCGGCTTCGTCTTTAAAGGTCGACATTGAAATAACCGGGCCAAAAATCTCTTCTTGGAATACCCGCATGTCGTTGGTGCCTTTTAATAGCGTAGGCTGAATGTAATATCCGCCGTTAAGATCATCGCTTAACTGCTCTACGTTACCACCAGTAAGTACTTCGGCACCTTCTTTTTTACCAATTTCGATGTAGCTTAATATTTTATCGAATTGCGCTTTAGACGCCTGCGCACCTACCATGGTTTCGGTATCTAGCGGGTTACCGCGTTTAATTTGTGCAGTACGCTGTAAAATACGTTCAATAAATTGCTCGTAAATATCTTCTTGAATAAATAGTCGCGATGGGCAAGTACATACTTCACCTTGGTTAAAGTAGGCCAGTATTGCGCCCTCTATTGCTTTAGATAAAAACGCGTCGTCTTTGTCCATTACATCGCTAAAGAAAATATTGGGTGACTTACCACCTAGCTCTACCGTTGATGGAATAATGTTTTCGGCGGCGCATTTTAAAATATGTGAACCCACTGGGGTAGACCCCGTAAAGGCGATTTTAGCAATACGGGTGTTAGTAGCCAGGGCTTCACCTGCTTCTTTACCAAGGCCATTAACTACGTTGAGTACGCCCGCTGGCAGTAAGTCGCCAATCACTTCCATTAACACTAAAATAGAGGCAGGGGTTTGCTCTGCTGGTTTTAGTATTACACAGTTACCCGCAGCTAAGGCTGGGGCAAGCTTCCACGCTGCCATTAGTATTGGGAAGTTCCACGGAATTATTTGCCCAACTACACCTAACGGTTCATTAAAATGATAGGCAACGGTAGTTTCATCAATTTCACTAATACCGCCCTCTTGTGAGCGCAGGCAACCTGCAAAGTAGCGAAAGTGATCGGCGGCTAGTGGAATATCGGCCGCGAGTGTTTCGCGAATTGCTTTGCCGTTGTCCCACGTTTCGGCAACTGCAAGTAACTCTAAGTTTTGTTCAATACGGTCGGCTATTTTTAGTAATACGTTACTACGATCGGTAACCGATGTAGTGCCCCACTGCGCTTTTACTGCATGGGCTTTGTCGAGCGCAAGTTCAATGTCGTCTTTGTCGGAGCGCGCTACTTTGCAAAACACTTTGCCGTTTACAGGGCTAATATTTTCAAAGTACTGGCCGTTTACTGGCTTTACCCATTCTCCACCAATGTAGTTTTCGTATTGCGCTTTAAAGGTAATTAGTGCATCTTTTTCGCCTGGATTTGCATAAATCATAGTGACACTCTCTTGTTGTTATTAGCTAAAAGTCGAGCTATTAAATAAGTCTTTTTGCTTTATATTTAATCAAGTGCTGTTTTATAATTAATCAGCATTGATTGACATTAGACTATCAAACACTTAAAAGCATGTATTGCTGTCCACAAAAGTTGTCTATGAGTCCAGATTTAAAAGGGATTAAAATGCATACTCCGCAATTAAATAAGCAACGTCAGCAATTAAAGGTGCTAATTGAAAATAAAGTGACCTTTGCTGCCGATAATAGCGAGCTAAGTATTTACGATACTTATCAAAATGCGCAAAAAGTAGCTTTGCATTCAAAAGAATTACTTTTTTGCGCCATGCTTAGTGGTAAAAAGGTAATGCATGTAGAGAGCTGCCAATATCATAAGGCATTTTTACCTCACGAATCCTTTGTATTAGCACCAGAGCAAGGGGTATTAATTGACTTTGAACAAGCATCTTTAAGCGCGCCTACCACCTGCCTTGCCATAGAAATAAGTACAGATAAAATAACGCAGGTGGCTAATGCACTCAATATTGAGCAACGCTTTGCCAGCGATGACTTATTTGCCTATACACCGCAGCTGGTACATAGCCAACATAATAGCCAAACCCAACAACTTTTAGCGCGTATGGTGCATTTATTTAGTGAGCCAGACGAGCAACGAGGTTATTTAATCGACTTATCGTTAAACGAGCTTATTACCCGTTTGCTACAGCAACAAAGTCGAGATTTATTACTAAAACATGGCAATAATCCGCAGCTTAAAACACCGGTAAATAATGCTTTGCAATACATAGAAGAGCACTTAAATGAGGCATTGGATATAGAGAGGCTGTGTAAAATTGCCTGCATGAGTCGCAGCAAGTTTTATCAACAATTTAAGTTGGCGTTTGGTACTAGCCCAGCACTGTGGCAGCAGCAACTTAGGCTTAAAAAAGCCTATAGTAAATTGTTACAGGGGCGCACGGTTAGCCAAGCATGTTATGAGCTGGGTTTTAATTGCCCTAGCCATTTTAGCCGATTATTTAAACAAGCCTATGGCGTACCACCAGCAAGCATTGCCAAAAAAAACCATTAAGTGATGGTTTAGATTAATTTTATAGCGAGGTTAATTAACGTTTCGTAGGCACTAAATGCGCCTACGAAACTTATTTTATTGTATTTTTTATGGCGCATTAATACTGAGTATTAAAACCAAATTTCAACCTGAGCGCCTGCAACTAAGGCACTTTCGTCGCCCTCTTTGCCTGCAACACTTAACCCAGACTCTTGCCCAGCAGCCTTGTTCCAATCAAAGTTACTTAGATAAAAGCGTAACGATGGACGCGACCAATATTCGGTAGAATCGGCTGTTGCTTGTAATGCTAGCGCATATTTCATGAGTGTTTGCTCATCATTTTCAATGCCATTGGTTTTAGTTTGATAAGCGTTATAACCCACTTCACCAAGCACACTCCAATGCGGCGATATTGAATAATGCGGGCGCACACCAACACTTTTTAGGGTGTGGTAATCAGATGATTTTTCGTACATTACCATGTAATCTAGTTTGAATTTTTCGGTAATATCAACTAAGCCATTATTAAAAATACGAAAGCCACTTGAGCTGCTATCTGCCGCATAATCAAAGCTTCCGCCATCAGTACCGGCAGCGCCTGGGTTTTGCGCCATGGCTCCTGTTGCGTATTGAATCACTGTTTTTTGATCAACATTGCCTAACTGCTTTTGCCATTGCACTGTAAAAGTTCTGCCATCGGTAAGCCCTGCTTCATCAATTGCATCATTTACAAATAAGTTTTGCAGTGCAAATACCACTTTACCCGCATCGCCTACATCCATTTCATAGCGTACGTCGGCCATAAAGTTTTGATAGTTAGTATCTGCAGTGGCTTTGTTACCTGTAAGTTCGCCCTCGCCACCATAAGTGATGGCAGCAAGATGCAGCTTATCGGTTTCATTTACCGTAATGTCAGACACACCCACGCCGTTACCCGAGCTTTGCATATGTTTGTAATCTAATATATGTACGCTACCAACTGCCTTATCGTAATAATATCTGCGGCCAATCCATAGCGTACCATTATCGAGTAAGTTGTCTGTTTCTACATAAAGCTGCCTTGAGCGTCTAGACCACTCCTCCGTTGCGGTTGGATCTCTTGAATCCCCGGCAAAGTCCATCATAAATACGGCTTTAAAATTAACCCCATTTAGCTGCTGTTTTTTAGTCAGCTGAAACTCGCTGTAGTCTCTGCATTCGTTACCTAAGCGATAATAAACCCCATCATTTTTAGGGTAGTTTAGTGAATAACAAGAGCCATTATTTTTACTGCCACTCCCTATAATGGTGTTTGTACCTGAGCGAAAATACCCATTAAATTCAAACCCATTATCCAATTCTTGCTTAGCTTTAGCGTCATCCTGCGCTTGCATTTCATTATTAATTAACTGTTTAACGTATGCAATATCTTCATCCGATAAACCAGCGGGGCGCTCTGCTGCGTGAACACTCATTGTAGCTGCGCATAATATTGAAAGTAGTGATAAAGAGGGTTTAATTCGTTTGTTATATTTCATGTTTACCATAGTCGTTGTGGGGTTACATTAAATGTATTTGCAGCGCTATTTAATTAAAATGCAGCCGTAATTTAGCTAAGCAGTGCTGGTTGCTAGCTACAAATACGAAATTAGTTACTTCTAAAGGTGGAGTTTTTAGTTAACTTTGTGTCAGTAAAAATTAAAGGCATAAAGCCGTTAACTTTAAGCTAGCTATTTTGGCGCTAATAATGATCAGCTACGATAACTCGTAGTAAATGAGCTGTGATCAGTAATAACCAATTTGAAAAGGATTTTATCCAACCACTGGGGGTTATTCAATATAGCAAACAGCGATAGTATAAGATTTTACAGGGGTCACAAACCATTGATTAACAAAGGCAAACGCAAAGTAAACATAACAAAAACACAGAGGAAACAATGAGCCCACTTACTTACATTTCAGCATAAAAAACCACCGCGCAATAATTAAACTAATGACGAGTTTTTTGATCATCTGCGCAACTGTAAAATTAATCTGGTAGCTGTAAAACGAGTGTTAGGATGAAATAAAAGAAGAGTAAACAGAGTATAAAACGCATGGTAAGCTCCCTCAAAAGCGCTGCACTTAAACGCTATTAAGGGATAACGAGGGGATTTAAATCAAGCTAAAATAACTAAAAGCACATAAACTAATACCGGCTAATAACCATACTAATCCGTAGCTTTGCCAAAGTATTGCGTTATTATAAACCTGTTGCGGGTTATTTTTGTCAACTAACAGTGTGCAGGTTTTACCTTGTTTAAAACGGGTAAACATTTTTTCACGATATTCCACTAATACACTGTGCACCTGCCCATCAAAACGAAAACTCACTAGCATAGTTGGCTGATGCAACATTTCGGGTGCTGTTATTTGATTATTTGCCACGGCAGTTATTTGTTCTACCACACAAACCCGCCAGTGGCGTTTACTTACTTTACATTTTAACCAGCGTACAAATGGCAAAGTGCCAATTATTATAAATAAAACCCCCAACCACAACAGAGCCATACACCCACCTTTGTTTTTATTTTTATAGTTTACTAAACAACATACGCAGCAATCAAACTGCCTAGCACTTAGATTAATATAGCGCATTGGCTTTATTAAATACATGCTCAGATTACAAAGTTTTACCGCAAGCAACTTGCAGTTAACCTGCCGCACAAGCACAATAGCCGCATAAAAGAGGAGATCATTATGACCACAATTGGTATTGGCACCCAAACCAAAGAACAAGCACTCGCTAGCTTAAGCAATATGACCAGCGATTTAACCCCTATTCAACCGGCAGAATATTTATCTCGTATAGCCAAAGCGCAAACGTATATGCAAAACAATGGCATTGATGCCATTTATTTAAATGCAGGTACTAACCTGGCTTATTTTACCGGTATGCGTTGGTATGCAAGTGAGCGTTTAGTTGGCGCAATTTTGCCTGCTAAAGGTGAAGTGCAATACATAGCTCCTTATTTTGAAATTGGCTCACTCAATGGTTTTAAAGTAATTGACGGGCCAATCCGTGGTTGGCAAGAGCATCAAAACCCATATCAGTTATTTGTTAATATATTAACGGAAATGGGTATTGCGGCTAATGGCACTATTGGTATTGACGAAAGCGCGCAGTTCTTTATTTTTGATGGTATTAATAAAGCGCAAACGGGCTTAAATTTAGTGAATGCTCAACCTGTTACAGCACATTGTAGAATGCATAAATCAGCCAATGAGCTGGCGTTAATGCAACGCGCTATGGATATGACCTTAGTGGTTCATCAAGCTACGGCAAGCATGCTGCACGAGGGTATTAGTACCACTGAAGTTGAAGAGTTTATAAAGCTAGCGCATCAAAAAGTAGGCGCGCCGGGTAACTACTTTTGTATCGTGTTATTTGGGCTTGCAACGTCATTTCCGCATGGGGTAAAAGATCCGCAAATCCTTAAAAAAGGCGACATGGTACTTATTGATACTGGCTGTAAAGTACATGATTACTTATCTGATATTACCCGCACTTATGTGTTTGGTGAAGCAACTGATCGCCAACGTCAATTTTGGAATAATGAAAAAGCAGCACAAATTGCAGCTTTCAATGCAGCAAAAATTGGCGTGCCATGTGAAGACGTAGATACAGCTGCGCGCAGCTACTTAGCTGAGCAAGGTTTAGGCCCTGATTATCAAACACCTGGTTGCCCGCACCGTACAGGCCACGGCATTGGTTTAGATATTCACGAATGGCCTTATTTGGTAGGCGGTAATAAAACGCCACTAGCCGCTGGCATGTGTTTTAGTAACGAGCCAATGCTGGTTATACCGGATGAATTTGGGGTGCGCTTAGAAGATCATTTTTATATGACCGACAGTGGTGCAAAATGGTTTACCGAGCCTAGCCACAGTATTGACGACCCGTTTGGTTTACAAAAGTAATATAAGCTCTAATTAACTTATATTTGTTTATTTGGCTTAAACGACTTTTTACTACTGCGCAGTACACACCACGCGCAGTAGTTTATTTTGTGAGTTGACGTTTAACCAATCGCTGTTTGTTTTTTTGTACGTTAGCCAACCATACTAAGGGTAAAATAATTAACGATGCGCCAATTATTAAGCCAAGTGTAGGTACTTCGCCAAACCAAAATAAACCAACAACGACAGCCGCCACTAAGCCACTATATTCAGCGCTAGCAACTTGGCTCGATTCGATTTTGCTATAAACATACACGCAAATTCCCGCATAAATTAAAATAAACAGTGTAGAGCCAAACGCAGTAATAAGTGCGGCCCAATGCCATGGCTCGTTTTCCCACAGCGCCAAACCTAATCCCACAGGCATACCTACTAAATTGGTAAGTAACAAAGTTTGCATAATACTATGATGTTTAGGTAACTTTCGTATTAGTACATTATTTATTGCCAGTGTAATTGCGACTACAAGTGCAAATATAGCCGCCCAATTAATGTCGGTAGGCTGAATAACAATAAGTACCCCTATAAAGCCAATAACAGCCACAGCTATGCTGCTTTTTGTTAGCTGTTCACGAAATATCATTACTGCTAAAGGCAGCATTAATAAAGGCGCTGCATAAAAAATAGCGTTAGCGGTTGCAAGCGGTAAAGCTTTTAGCGCAAACACCATAAATATAATACCAAATAACCATACATGTCCGCGTACCGCATGCCATTTTAAACCGGCAAATAAATGTTTTTTATTCGCCGACAAACAAAACGGGAGCAAAATTAATACTGCGGTAAGTTGGCGCATAAATACAAACTGAAACGTGGGGCTTTCTGCTGGTAAAGTTTTGATTATAGCATCAGAAAAAACCGCAATAATATTACCCACCACAAGTAATGTCATGCCTAAGCCAACCGATATTTTTTGCATTGTTACTCCGTGCCCGCAAATTAAAAACGCTAGCATAGAGCAACTCGTTTAATTATGTATAATGATTAAAATACTTTTAGTATGAGTTTAACTAATAATGAAATTACCCCCATTACGTGCTGTTCAGTGTTTTGAATCTGTAGCGCGATTAAATAGTTTTTCTAAAGCAGCAAAACATCTAAATGTGACGCAAAGTGCCGTGAGCCATCAGGTTAAATTACTAGAGCAATATTTAAACGAGCCGCTATTTAACCGTAGTGGCCGTAGCTTTTCGTTAACCGACGCGGGCAATCGTTACTATCAAGAAGTGAGTCATTCATTAACCAGTTTAGCCTCTGCCACACAAAAAATACGTTACGGCGAGCCTGGGCATATTCGTTTAGCACTTTATAGCTCATTAGCTGTAAAGTGGTTAATACCGCGACTAGAAAGCTTTAAACATGACTCGCCAGATATCGACTTAACTTTAAATATGATTGTAGATGAGGCGGATTTTAGCGACCGTGTTGCCGATTGTTTTATTACCACAACGCCACCTAAAGGTGAGTTTGTCAGCTTATTTTTATTTGCAGAAAAGCTTTACCCTGCGTGTGGCAAAGGCATGTGGCAGCAATTAAAAAATCAATCGCTGCCCAATGAATTATGGAAGCACCCGCTGTTGTCGGTGCAGTATGATGAGTCAGAGCAACGTAGCACCAATGACTGGCAGCAATGGTGTAAAAGCGGCGGCTTTGAGCTGCCTAAAAACGTAAGAGTTAATCACTTTAGTCACGTTATACTGGCCGCAGAAGCTGCGCGTTATAATTTAGGTATTACGCTTATTGATGCGTTTTTTATTGACTCACAGCACGATAACCACTTAGTTAAGTTGCCACTGCATGGAGTTGAAACCGGCTGTAAATTTTATTTTGTATATAAAAAATCGCGAGCAAAACAAACCGATATTATTACCCTAAGCCGCTGGCTAAAAGCCCAGTGGGCCGAGGTTAAAAAATAAAAACACATAACTTTACTGCTATTTTATTTATACTTACCACACATTAATACTACTCTTTTAGCCACTCAATGGCTGTGGTGGCGTTTTCAAAGTAGGCTACTTTACCTGCTACAAACCAGCCCGCTACTTTGGCTAAGGTTGCTTGCCACTCTTTATTGCCGTAAACAGCCACTTTTTTAAAGTTTTTACCGTGTTTTAACCCAAGCTTTAAGTCATCCCATGCAGCTCTAATTTCCCAACCTTCTAATTGTGAGCCATCTATCAGCACTTTAACTATAGGGTGATCCACTTTACTTAGGGCTGAGTCGATCATCGGTGTAATAATCTTATAATCTTTGTGAGTTAATGTACCTACCGCTTTTAGCGTTAAAAAAAACTCACTTCCTGAGCGTTCAATGCCAATAGATAAACCGTGCGTTAAACCAACCATAATAAGTACTCTTACAATAAATGTACTTTGAGTATAGGTGATAGCTTAGCGCTCATACTGATACAACTCAAAGATCAGCTATAACGGGTGTTTTGCTACTTCATTTGAAGTGGTTAATTATGCATTTTTTAATCGAGTGATTTGGTTTGCTACATCAGTTAAATAACCGGTTTTAAGCCAGACTGTTGCGCCTGTACTTCCTGCTTTAGCATTAACAGTGCTATTAATAGGCACTCTTAACCAGCTATTTTTAATAAGGGTATCTGTTTGCTCGTTAAGCAACCCCTCAAGTACTAACAGCTCAGCCCCATCCTTTGCATTTATAACCATGTCGGCGTTAGGTTTAAAGTGCAGTAAGCTTACCTCTTCAAAGTTATCTTTATATAAAGAAATTACGCTAACATTATTAAACTGGGGGTGCGTAACGCCTTGCATTTTTTTAGTGTGTAAACACACATGCTGTCTATCTTGTGGTTGAAACTGCCACAATTTTACAAATATTACGCAGCCCCCCCGAGATCCCGGTTTGTGCTTTGACTGGGGAGGATTGCGAATATAACTACCTACAGGGTAATCGCCGTGCTCATCTTGAAATACGCCATCGAGCACTAAAAACTCTTCACCACCTGTATGTATATGCGGCGAAAATTCACTGCCAGACGCATAGCGCACTATGCTTGTAGCGCGGGCAACTTCATCACCTACTCTGTCCAAAGGGCGTCTATGTACTCCCGCCATTGGCGAGGCTACCCACTCTAGTTTTTCACTATGTACAACAACGCGCTTACTAAAATCAGCGGCTATTTTCATTTTTTTTTCTAACTCAGTTAAAGCAATTAACAAATAATAACAGTTATATTAGTAGCATTAAATTAAGTCATGTTATTTAGCCGTAAGTGTGATGGAGCTTTTATTATTAGGCATAAAAAAACGAGCAGGTTTAACTGCTCGTTTTTAATTAACACTTATGATTTATAGTCATTTTTTAATTAATAACTTTTACTCTACCTTTGTGCTTAGAGTGCACTATGGCAAGTGTAATAAAGCCAATCACTGCTACCACTGCACCAATTGGTTTGCCCATATCACTTGATAAGTTAAGACCAATTGCCGCTGTCATAATATATGAAAGCGTCACTGCTGTGGCGATTACTGCAGGAATACTGGCAATCCAATGGAATGCACCGCGGTCAAACAAGTACTTAGTTGCCAGCCATAATACGCTAGTAGAAAGCAGCATGTTTGAGAACGCAAAGTAGCGCCAAATAAGCGAGAAGTCGAGCTTAGTCATAAAGTAAGCAATTGCTAAAATTGGAATCGCTACTAATAAACGGTTACGTAAGCTTTGTGGAATATTAAACGCATCAACTACAGTTAAACGCAGTGAACGGAACGCAGTATCACCTGAAGTGATTGGGAATACAGCTACAGCAATAATAGCCATAACACCACCAAATACACCTAAGTAGCTATTAGCAATATGATTAACTACTAAACCTGGGCCACCTTGATCAAGTAATGCTTTTAAACCTGCATAACCTTCTGGGAATGCTGCAATACCAGCAAGTGCCCAAACACAACCAACAATACCTTCACACATCATGGCGCCGTAATATACGGGGCGTACATATTTTTCGTTTGTTAAACAGCGTGCAATAATAGGTGCTTGTGTTGAGTGAAAACCACTAATAGCGCCACAGGTAATTGTTATAAATAACAATGGCCACGTAGGTAAACCATCCGGGTTGGGCTCTAAAAAGTCATGTGCATGATCGCCACTAAAGTAAGCTAAAAAGTCACCTGCAACAGGTAAGTGTGGTGCGTTAATTAATAACGAAACTGCAATAGCAACTGTCATTACAATCATTAAAGCGCCAAAAATTGGGTAAAACTTAGTAATAATTTTATCAATTGGTAGCAAGGTAGCTAAAAAGTAATACGCTAAAATAGCCAACACCCAAAAGGTGTTATTTGCCAGCATTGTACCTTCAAAAAAATCAAGGTTACTTAATAAGCCCGCAGGGCTCATAATAAATACTACGCCTACAAAAAATAGTAGCATGGCAGTAAATATCAGCATAAAGCCTTTAAATACAATGTTGTAGTAATGTCCGGCTATTTCTGGCAGGCTTTTCCCGTCTTCTTTTATACTCATAACACCTGAGAAGAAGTCGTGAACAGCACCACCTAACACGTTACCTAGTACAATCCAAACTAGTGCAACGGGCCCGTATAAAGCACCAAGAATAGGACCAAAAATAGGACCTACACCGGCGATGTTTAAAAATTGAATTAAAAATGCACGCACAGGATGAATAGCCACGTAATCAACACCTTCGCTAAAGCGCTGTTGTGGTGTTTCAATCGTTGAGTCTAAACCTGCTTGCTTTTCAACAAAGGGACTATAAAATTTATAACCCAGTATTAAAATTGTGATGCAGATAAAAAAGATGATCATAAAGCATGTTTCTCTTTTTGTATTTGTATTAAAGAGCGCACCGTTTGCCGCTCCGGCCTTTCATTACGTGAATAATTGACGAACATTAACAAAGGATTAATATTCTTACTATAAGACGTTTAGCTAATACTATAGTCGAATAAAATAACTTAGACCTATTTCGTTGCCTTATTGAACGTTAACTGTGCAGAATGTAAAGATTTAGAGTAATAAAAAAGGCAGTTTTACTGAGTAAATCTGCCTTTTTTATTCTGCCCGATAAGTTATCGATAAAAATTAATAATACCTTATCACCAATTTATTTATGGGTTCATAAACTCATTTATTTGTTGATGCGTTAAAGTAGGTGTTGCTCCGGCACTTTCGGCGACCATAGCACCAACAGCGCAAGCAAAGTCAACCGCATGTTGTGCGCAATCACTACTGCACAGCTGATAAATTAACGAGCCTAAAAACGAATCCCCTGCGCCAACTGTATCAACAACACTAATTAAATAGCCTGAGTTATAGTAGTTTTCGCCTTTAATGGTGAGTAATGCGCCATGGCTGCCTTTAGTTACACATAAATATTCGGTATTAGTTTGTGCAGCAATAAAGGCTAAGTTTTGCTCAAGCGAATGAAACTTACAACCCATAGCTTTAGCAATTTCGTATAGCTCTTCGTCGTTTAATTTGATGAAGTCGGCTTTGTTCATTAAATCTACGAGTGTTGCTAATGTGTAGTGAGGCGCACGTAGGTTTACGTCAAATACTTTAAAGTTTGCTACATCAACTAATTGATTTAATGTTGCCAAAGACGTTTCGCTTCGCCCTATTAGGCTGCCAAATACAAATACATCGCTACTTTTAACTTTACTCAGTAACTCATCTGTAAGCGCTATATTATCCCACGCTGTATCTGCCACTATTTCATAACTTGCTGAGCCACCACTGTCGAGTGTTACCTCAACCGTGCTGGTTTTTTTGTCACTGTTAATAGCAATATAATCGCAGCTTACGCCTTTGCTCGCAATTTCGCCGAGCAGCTCAGCGCCTAACTCGTCGTTACCAACGGCGCTGATCATGTCGGCTTTTATGCCCAGTGAGTTAATACGCACACACATATTAAGCGGCGCGCCACCTAGGCGTTTACCAGAGTCAAAACAATCCCACAGTACTTCGCCAAAGCAGCTAACACTTACGTTTTCGCCTGATTTATGATTAATTAAAATACTCATAATTAGTTACTCTTTTGCTCAAGTACAGCCTGCATAATGGCTTTAATTTTACTATTAGGTGCATAAAGCGCAGCAATCGATTTTTTATACTCTGCAGTAAACGTGTCGTTATGTTCAAGCTTACCAAACAAGCTTGTTAGCTTTAAAAATGCAGTTGGGTTAGCTTGGCTTTGCTGCGCATATGCATTTAGCTCTTTTTGCATAGCATCTTGAATTTCAAGCTTCTCGCCGTTTTCACTTACACCTTTATCGCTGTATAAACACCAAGTAGCAATGACAAGTGTTGCCAACGATATATCTCGACCTTGTACTAGGTTTTCGTTAATGGTGGCAATTAAAAACTTAGGCAGTTTAGCTGAGCTTTCACTGCAAATACGCGCCAGGCTGTCTTTAATATTAGGGTTAGCAAAACGCTCTATTAACGTATCTTTGTAGCTTTGAAGATCAATACCTTCAAGCGGTTCAAGGTTTGGCGTTACTTCTTTATCCATAAAAGCACGTAGGTATGTAGCAAATAATTCATCAGATACCGTTTCGTCAATTGTGCCATAACCATGAATTGAACCCAATAAACCAAGCACAGAATGCCCAGCATTAAGTAAACGTATTTTCATGGTTTCATAAGGCGTCACATCAGTTACAAACTGTGCACCAACAACATCCCAATTTGGGCGAGAGTCACTAAATGTGTCCTCTATTACCCATTGTGTAAACGACTCACAAGTAATTGGCCACTCGTCGCTAACACCATAGGCATCAACCACGTAATCAATATCACTCTTTTTAGATACAGGTGTTATGCGGTCAACCATCGCATTTGGAAACGATACGTTTTGCTCAATCCACTCACTTAGGTTTTTGTCTTGCTCTGTAGCAAAGGCTAAAAGCATTTTGCGTGTTACGTTACCGTTATGCTGAATGTTATCGCACGACTGTACTGTAAACGCGCCCAAACCTTGCTCTTTACGCAGTTTTAGCGCAGCAGTAATGTAACCAAACGCCGTAATTGGGTCGTTCGGGTTATTAATGTCGTTAATAATATCTGGATTGCTGTAATCAAATTCGCCCGTTGCCGGGTTAAAGTTATAACCGCCTTCGGTAATAGTAAGCGATACAATTTTAGTATCGCTGTGTGCGAGTTTATTAATTACCGCTTGTTTGTCCTCTGGAGCAAACAAAAAGTCGATCATTGAGCCTATTACTTTGTTATCTATTTTACCGTCTGGGTGTCTAACAGTTAGCGTGTAAAGGTAATCTTGCTGCTTTAAAATATCACGCAGACCACGGTTACCCTCTAACAGGCCAACACCACATATGCCCCACTGCTCAGAGCCTGGGGTTTTTAAAAGCTCGTTAACATATACCGCTTGGTGAGCACGATGAAAACCGCCCACGCCAATATGAATAATCCCCGCTTTAACGGCGCTACGGTCGTAACTTGGTGTGTCAACATGGCTTGGTAATTGAGCCAAGCTTTGTTGGTTTAGCCCTGTAACAAGAGCGTTTGTGTGTTGATGTTGCGTCATGGTGCGACCTTACTAAACAAAAATAAAATATAAATTACGATACTGTATTACGATAAGTAATTACGATGCTGTATTGAGTACTTTATGGCGTTTTAACGACCAGTACGCAGTAACAAAATAAATAACAGTACAAATAAAACAGGCAATTTCGAACTGCGACTTATTAGCGCTGTACATCACCATAGTGTCACTGAAAAACATCACTTGGCTGGCAAATATAAAAATAATCACTAATGAAATAGTCGATATGCCATTAAGAACTTTGGTAAATACAGAGCTATCAATTACTGGCTTTGGAATGTCTTTAGCCTCAGCTGCTTGATATTCTTTAATATTACGTTGCTCTTGCTCTTCTGCTGCAATCTCTTGCGTGTAATCTTCACCGGCACCGTATTTTTTAGCTAAAAGTGTGTAAATAACGATGGTGAAAATCCAGGTAGGAATAAACAAGTAGTAAAACGACATTACATCAATTGCGTTTAAGCCAAAACCGAACACAAGTGCAAGTGCCCATGAGGCAATAGCAGGGATGCTGCGGGTAATATTTTTATATTTAGCCCAGTAACGTGTTAAGCCAATTTTAGGAAATAACACATGCTCGGCAAATACAATGCCGCCCACTGGCACAACTAATAAACCGGCGTAGGTAAGTAGTGGTAGCATTTGTGAAAATACAAACGGGAAACACGCAATAATCACGGTTACCACACCTACAATAGCGGTGGTGCGTTCACGTGATTGATTAACAAATATAGATTGTGCTGCAAGGCCAGCGCGGTAAAGGTTTGCGTTAGCTGTAGTCCAACCGGCAATAATTACAATAACAAAGCCAGTCCAACCTAATGCATGGTATGCAACATCGCCCGGATCAAGTGATGAAATAGTTGTTTTAAGTAATACCGCAACACCTGCGCCCATAATACCGGCAGAGATCCACGCTAAGTAATGACCAAAAAACATACCCACACCAGAGAACAAGCCATAGCTTTTGCGTTTAGCAAATCTAAAAATAGCCATGTCGATTAAACCAAAGTGAGTAATTGAGTTAGCAGCCCATGCAAAGCCAATCACTTCTAATAGGCCAATGCCTTTTTCACCATCGGCATTGGTGCCCGTCCAGATGGAGGAGTCGCCTATGGTCATAAAGTCGCTAAAGCTAGTTAAAGAGGTAGAACCCAATACGTGGTTTGAAAGCTCAGGGAATAACGCGAACGAGCCTGCAATAAATATAACAAATAGCCAGGGCGCACACAGTTTTGAAAAGTCAGCAACGGTTGAAAAGCCATACATAGCAACAAATACAACAATTGAGCCAACGGCTAAAACAATGGCGACAAACCAAAAGCTGTTTGGATACCAATCAAGCTGCGCGGGTATGTCGAACAAAAACCGCACGGCGGTGGAGGATACCGTGATCATGGCCGCCGATATAACACTAAAAATAACTACATTAGCCCAGTTATAGAGCTTGGTCATTGAGTTACCAGCAATTTTGTTTAAGTAGTTATATAAACTTAAGCGGGTTTGTACTGCAATGGGTGCCGTAATTAGCCACCAAGAACACATTGCTAGCAGGTTACCTATTAATAACCCCAATAGAATGTCGATGGTTGATGCGCCTAATGCAACAAAGGTTGCGCCAATAACAAATTCAGTGGCAGCAACATGTTCACCAGCGTATAGCCCTGCAAAATGTTTCCAGCCGTGAAGCTTATTATTAGCAACCGGAAGTTGCTCTTCGTTTACATCTTTAAATGTGTGTGTGTGTGGACTCGTTGCCATGGTATTTCCTAGTTGTTAACAGCAAAGTACTTAATACCTAAAGACTTTGCTTCTTATAATTTAGTTTTATAAACGCGTAACCACTTGTTTTAGTTTTTATAATTAATATCAGTACTAACAACGCTTATATTTTGCCACTTATAAACCCTATAAATGTGTGTTGGTATAAGTAGTTATGTTTAAATGTTTTTACTTTTAAGGGCTGGATAAGCTGTAAAAAACTGCTGCCAATGGGTTAAGTGAGCAACATTTGGATACGCTTTATGAACATAGTTAATGGCCGCTTGCATGTGCTGCCCGCCACTATAATGCAGTACTTGCATATTGGCATTTATGGCTGCGCATACGCCAGCTTCGCTGTCCTCAATTACCAAGCAATGCTCTGGTTTTACGCCCATTTGCTTAGCTGCATGTAAAAATAAGTCGGGGGCGGGTTTACCACGCTTTACTTCACTGCTGGTAAATATCGTATTGCTAAAACAGTTACTTAAATTAACTATATCTAATGCTTTAGCTGTACGTGCTGGACTGCTACTTGTGGCAATACATTTGGGCACAGCTAAGTTATTAAGTACTTCGTTTATGCCATCGGTTGTACTGAGCGCTGAACCAAACTCGTTTAAGAGCGCTTCTCGGTAATCATCTTCAAAGCTATTTGGCAAAGTGACATTAAAGGCGTTTTGGATTTTTTGACTTACGGTTTTAAAATTACACCCCAAAAAGTGTTGCTGTACATATCCGCGGTCAATGTTAACCGTTAAATACGCAAGCATATCAATCAACACTTGAGCGCTGAGTATTTCACTGTCGATGACTACCCCATCGCAATCAAATATTACTAAATCAATTTTAGCGTTCATTGGGTTACCTTAAACATTTACTTTTTGTGCAAAACACCAAATGAGCATAAGCCCGACTAGCGAGCATATTCCCTTTATTGTTTTTGAATGTCAACAAAAAGTGAACGAATTTACTTGTCGCTACTACAAACATAAATAAACAAAACTAAAAGCCGCTGTATTTAATCAAGTTTACAAAAAATATATAAACCTAAAATTGGATCTAAAAGTATATTTTAAGCCCCTCTTGCAATCTTATTTATGAATTATTCCAATCTATTTAATCAACTTTACCGAACAAAGGAATATTCATACACTCCTCAACAGTTAAACAGCCAGCAGCACTGCCGGCAATTTTAAATAATAAGGTCGACATGAATATTTTATTAAACGCAATAAACAAGAATACAAAACTAACATTAAGCGCGTTAACACTTGCGATGGCATTACCAGCAAGCGCGGCTACATTAACTAAAGACAACGGCGCAGCTGTTGGCGACAACCAAAATTCAATAACTGCAGGCGAGCGCGGCAGTGTGTTATTAGAAGACGTACAACTAATTCAAAAACTACAACGCTTTGCACGTGAACGTATTCCTGAGCGTGTGGTACATGCGCGTGGTACGGGTGCTCATGGTGTATTTGTGGCATCAAAAAGTTTAGATGATTTAACCATGGCAGCACCTTTTACCGAGGTCGGTAAAGAAACTGACGTTTTTGTACGTTTTTCATCGGTAATTCACTCAAAAGGTAGCCCAGAAACACTGCGCGACCCACGTGGCTTTGCGATTAAATTTTACACCGATCAAGGTAACTGGGATTTAGTGGGCCTTAACTTACCGGTGTTTTTTATTCGTGATGCAATTAAATTTCCAGATATGATCCATTCATTAAAGCCATCACCTGTAGATAACATTCAAGATCCTAACCGTGTTTTTGACTTTTTTTCATACGAACCAGGCTCTACTCACATGTTAACGTGGGTTTATAGCGACTACGGCACACCAGCAAGCTTACGTAAAATGGATGGTTGGGGTGTTCACTCTTATAAAATGATCAATAAATCGGGCGATGTTAAGTACGTTAAATTTCATTGGGTAAGTAAACAAGGCATTGAGAATTTAAATGCAAAAGAAGTCGCTGAAGTTCAAAGCCAAGACTTTCAACATTTAACGCGTGATTTATACAGCGAAGTAAATAAAGGTAACTTCCCAGAATGGGATCTGTACATTAAAACGCTTGATCCGTCGCAGCTTGACGACTTTGATTACAACCCATTAGATGCAACAAAAATGTGGTTAGGTGTAAAAGAAGTGAAGGCAGGTACATTAACGCTTAATCGCATGCCAACTAACTTTTTTCAGTCAACAGAACAAGTAGCAATGGCACCGTCTAACATTATTGCGGGTATTGAACCCTCAGAAGATAAGTTATTACAAGGGCGTGTATTTTCATACGCAGATACGCAAATGTATCGCCTTGGTGCTAACCATCAACAGTTGCCAATTAACCGTGCAAAAGTGGAGGTAGTTAACTACAACCAAGACGGCGCAATGAACTATGGTAATACTCAAAGCAACGTAAACTATCAACCAAGCCAAGAAAACGTAGCTGAAAACCCAATTGCCCGTAGGAGTAATACAGAGCTTAAAGGTTTTGTACAACAAGCCGCCATTAAAAAGCAGCAAAACTTTGCGCAAGCAGGTGTTTTATACCGAGGTTTTAGTAAGCAAGAACGTACTAATCTGATCAATAACCTAGCGGGCGATTTAGTAAAAATAAAAGACAGTAACGTTAAGCACAAAATGCTTAGCCACTTTTACAAAGCTGATAGTGAGTACGGTACACGTTTAACTAAAGCCATTAATGGCGATATTAAAATAGTTAAGCAGCTTGCAGCTAACCTGTAATTAGCAAGTTACAAAACATTAGTCCCAACTAAACAAGCTGTTATATAAGTAACCACAACCATGAGGAAGGAGGCAACCAATCCCCTTCCTCTTTTTAAAAGGTATAAAGTAATGCGTAATTTATTAATTATAGTAGTGCTACTAATAAGTTTTACCAGTAGTGTTTACGCTCAAAATACAACGGATACACAAACACCTAGTACACAACTTGAAAACCAACACTCAGCGCAAACACAATACGAGAGTTTATTTGCTTATTACTTTGCTGCTGCACGTACCAACGATACCGCTGTAATTAAGCAATTTGTAAGTGCCGGCATTCCTATCGACAGCTACAACAATAAAGGTTACACCGCATTAATGATTGCTACTTACCATGGTAATAAAAACACGGTTAACACACTTTTGCACTTAGGCGCTAATGCTTGCATGGAAGACAACCGAGGCAACACAGCGCTAATGGCCGCTATTTTTAGAGGTGAATTTAGTATAGCCAAAACACTGGTATCACTTGATTGCGACAACGCACATCAAAACAAAGCAGGCCAAACAGCCGAGCAATTTGCACACACATTTGGCCAGCAAAAAGTGCTCAATTTACTCACGCAGGTTAAAACTCTAAATAAATTTCAAAAGCCCTTATAAAAGAGCTTTAGGTGTAACTAAACTTTAGCGGACTGCTTATTTAAGTCGTTACTTCTACATTATATTTTTGGGGTTTATCTCGCGTTACAAAGTAGCAAATTAGCGAGCCAACTGTTACTAGTACTACCCCTTGCCAAAACGAAGCACTTAACGTAATAGACAAATACAACGCCGAAATAATAGTAGAAAACACCGGTGTAAAGTACGAAAGCGTTCCTAGCAGCATTAAGTTACCGCCAATAATCGCTTGATTCCACAGTGCATAACCACTGCCAACAACTACACCCGCAAGTAACAATGTCATGCTTGAGCTGATTGAAAACGTTAATGGCGCTTCATTACTAAAACCATATTGCGCCCACAAACTCATTGCCGTAACAGTAAAAAATAACGTAATAGCATTTTTACCACTACTTATTTTTTGCGTTACTACGCAATAAATAGCCCATATAAACGCGGCAGCTAATGCCATTAAATAAGTAGCAGGATTATCAGCAAAGTTAGTAACTAACGTATCGACTGACATTTCTTGATCGCCCGTAATACACCAAGCAACCCCTAAAAAAGCAATGATCATACTTGGGTAAACCCAGTAACTTACTTTTTTACGCCCAATAATAATAGAGAGCAATATAGTCAGCGTGGGCCATAAATAATTAATTACCGCCATTTCCATAGCCTGATGACGACTATTTGCCATACCGATAGAAAGTGCCAAGCAAATTTCGTACGACACAAATAATAAAGTACCTACTACCAAGTAGCGTTTCGAAAAACCACTAAACTTAGGCACTCCCATAACCAAAATTAAAAATATCGCACTTACAGAGTACATAGCCGCAGCACCACCAATGGGGCTAAACAACTCAGAAATATCCCGTAGTAATGCCACTAAGCAGCTCCACAGTAATATTGCAGCGACTCCATAAAGTGTATATTTATTTTTGCTTATAAAATCCATATTAAACCTAAAGTACTACTTAATAATCTGAAGCTAAACTAACAGTAATTTTTTGTTTTAACAATAACATGCCGTTAATCTGCAGTGCATAACTAGCATTATCAAAGCTAAATATTATCACTATAGTTATAAGCAATAAGCGTAAACAGCCATTCAGTGTTTAAATTTAGCAAAGCAGCACAAACGCTAGGTAAATTAAAGTTACTGACTCTTTTGTCTCGTATTACCACTTTTACAGTGGTGTGGTTAAATAACTCACTAAACAGAGAAAGCAAATATGAACAAGTTCACGACTCCCGATCTATACGACGAACACCGTGATAGCGTACAAGTAGCCGACTGTGGATTACAGCACTTTGGCAACAAAACCACCTTTAGTGGTCAAGTCGTTACTGTAACGTGCCCCGATGACAATTCGTTTGCCGCTGAAATACTTCATCAAAATGGCGTAGGTAAAGTGCTGGTTATTAACGGCTTTGCTAGTAAACGCTTTGCATTTATTGGCGATATTATGGCAGAGCGTGCTTTAAAAAATGGCTGGGAAGGTATAGTTATAAATGGTTGTTGCCGAGATATTGAGATTCTTGCTACCTTAAATTTACCTATTATGGCGCTTGGCTCAACACCACGCTGTACGTTAAAGCGAGGTTGTGGTGAAAACAATCAAGCTATTGCCATGTTAAGTGTCTGCATTGAGCCTAATGATTGGCTTTACGCCGATGTGAACGGGCTAATTGTGAGTAAATATAAACTTAGTTAGTTGCTAAATCACAACTAAAATAGATTAGCTGCCGCTTTTTTAATAAAACCTGACACTAAAAAGCCCAGCATTGCTGGGCTTGTGTCATATTAATAGGTAACTATTTTATTAGTTAAAAGTTACTGTCACTATGTTTGAACACACGTTTTCAGTTACACACACTTGATAGTCGTACGCAGGTAGTGTTGCACCACGTACATAATCACGATAACGACCGTTATCTGAGGTTGTGCCTACTAACTCGCCATTACGATATACATTTAATGACTGAGCACCCACTTGCTGCCAACTTAGCTCTACACGCATTGTGCCTAAGCGTGATTTATTAGCGCGCTTAAGGCTTAGCTCAATCTCTACATCACTCACTACTACAGTTTGAGTTGATGCGTTGGTATTGCCTTCGCTGTCGGTAACAGTTAATTCAACTTCATAGCTACCTGCCACTGCATAAGCATGCACAGGGCTTGCATCGGTTGATGTCGCACCATCACCAAAGCTCCACTGCCACTGTGTAATATCGTTATTAGCATCTGTGCTACTATCGGTAAACGAAGCCGTTAAGCCTTGTGTTTCAACGCTAAAACTAGCACGTGGTGGTTGCGGGCTTACCTCTCCAATTGCACTTAAAGTAAGTGACCAGCCATTTATATTACCTGTATCAGCACCAGCGGTGTCTTGTACATGTAATCCCCAATCGCCAGTGGCTACTTCGCCATTAAATGTATCCGAAGTGAAGCTTTTAATAATATCGTCTGAGCTACCGCCCTCTTTATTTTGTAACGTTATTGTAGTGCCTTGCGCTGAGATAAGCTTTACAATTAAATCACCAGACCAAGTATGACTAATGTTAACATCGGCAACTGTATTAAAAACGGTTAACTCATCTGCAATCGTAATTACAGAGCTTACACCTTCTGGCGCATTATCAGGAATAGCAATATTTTCATCACTGCTGTAAGTAAAATCATTCAACCCCATAGGTTTAACCATTAATTTTACAGTGCTTTCCTTAACTCTATCATCCGACGTTGCTGTAACGGTAAACTCATATTCACCCCACTGCGTCTCTTCAGTGGTAGGTACTACTAACTGTACTTCTTCACCTGGGCGAGCAGTGTTTCGTGAAAGTGACGCTGAATCTAAATTACCTGTCAATGCAAACGCAACATCACCATCCCAATTGGCAATTGAGCCTACACTAAACGTATAGCTTGCTGACTCACCCGCAGTGATCTCCTGTGACAAAGGGCTAACGCTGAGTTTAAAACCTGGGGTTGGATCTGCGTCAATTAGCGCTTGGTTTACATTTAATCGTGTACCAGCAACCGTTTTACCCTGTAGTGCTGCGTTAGCATCGCCGCTACTCATTAATAACTCTTTTAATTCTAACGCTGTTAGATCTGGGTTAACTGATAAAGCAAGTGCTGCAGCACCAGCAACATGAGGCGTTGCCATAGAGGTGCCTGAGTAACTACTATAAGCGTTTCCTGGCACAGTAGATAAAATGGCAGTACCTGGGGCACCTAAATCAACACTTGTTAAGCCCCATTGTGAAAAGCTCGACATAGCATCATTACGATCTGTACTTGCTACAGATAAAATACTATCGTGCTCATAGCTTGATGGATAATGAGGGTTAAGATCATTGTCTAATGCATCGTTACCTGCCGCAGCTACAAAAAGTATATCCGCCGCTTCGCTTGCATCAATCGCTTCAGCAAGTGCTTGGCTAAACCCGCCGCCGCCCCAGCTATTGTTTAGCACACGAAGGTTAACACCTGAATTTTTAAGGCTAATCATATAATCAATACATTTAATTGCCCCAGAAGTACTCCCCGTGCCATCAGCAGCTAAAAATTTACAGCCAACAATAGACACTTCATGGTTTACCCCTACAACACCGATCGCATCATTGCCACTTGCACCAATAGTCCCTGACACATGAGTACCATGCCCTTGGTCGTCCATTGGATCGCCACTATCAGTAATTGCATTGATACCATAAATGTCATCTATGTAACCATTCCCGTCATTATCTATACCATCTCCTGCAATTTCAGCGGTATTTACCCACATATTACTTGCAAGGTCATTATGGCTATAATCAACACCGGTATCGATTACACCTACCACTACATCTCGGCTACCAATAGAAATAGTCCATGCTTCTGGAGCATCAATATCTGCATCAACGGTACCACCTGACTGGCCTACATTATGTAAGCCCCAAAGTTCATCAAAACGGGGATCATTGGGTACATTCGCAATACTAACTTTATAATCAGGTTCTACATATTCAATGGCTTGGTGCGACTTTAAGCGCTCAATCGCTTCTTTGGTGCTCATGCCCGCTACTTTAAACTTAGCAAGGCGACCTGAAAGTAATGAGGTATAGCTGTCATCTATTTCATCATTATTTAAATCTGAAATTTTAGCTCTAACTAAAGATCTTGCATGCTTTCGCATTGCTGGGGTGGCATTTTTTTTATATTTAACAATTAAAGAATCACTAGTCGCTGCATCTTGTTGTTGCATCACACCAACATCGGGCACTTTAGCGGCGGCTAAGCAAGGTAGAAGTGCAAGTGTAATAATAGATAATTTTGTTTTCATTGTTCTATCCATAGTTTGGGTTAACTTAGTAACACTAAGTAATTTTATTTACTACTTCAGTACAAGGGATCACATGGCAAGCTATTAGAAAACAGCTAAAGATAAAATTACACAAGCAAGAAAAGCAAAAACCAATCATTTTGACTAGATTTTCATCGGAAAAACATAAAATACAGCCGTTGTTATGAACTTGTTAAATAAGTTAAAAGTGTAGACCTCCTTCTTTTTTACTGCTTTTTGTATAAAACCATAATAAAAACAAAAAACAACCATAAGCACATGAAATATAAGTACTTTAAAATTGGTAAAAAATGATGATTTAACAAATTAAAATTAACTAATACAGTTAACACCATGATTATTGTTTCACTGTGAGCAGCTTGTACTTTATCTAAGATGCAAATAAGCAGTGAGCGCTGGTCATACTTAACACTTTACATACTTAAAAGTAATCAAGTGGATCACAACACATTATATCAGCACGGCATGCTGAAACAGAAAATACCTAATTAAAACAGATAATATCTAGGTATTTTATTTTTACTATTCAAGGAGAATAAATAATGAAATTAACTAAATCAATTTTAAGCTGCGCAGTTGCAGTTGCAATGGGTGCAAGCTTCGCTTCTTATGCAAATACAGATACTAAATCAGCCTCAAATTCAGAAATAGGTACGGCCATTTCTGTAATGAGCACATCAAATAACATGACTTTGATACAAAACAACAACAATAACGATGCATTATTAGTACAAGCAGGTGATAACAACACCATGCTCGCTACCATTGATGGTAATGAAAATTACACAGAAATTACGCAAAACCAAACTGGTAATTACGCAGGCGTTGCTACTGTGGGCAATAGTAATACAGAAGAGTATTCTCAAGATGGTGTTGCTAACGGTTTAATCTCGCAAGTAACCGGTGATTACAACTCTTTAGTTGTTGCCCAAGAGGGTGTTGGCTTTTTAGTAAATAACGAAGCTATAAACATTATCACGGGTGACGATAATACGATTGATGTAGCTCAGGGTGCTGGTGGCCATTGGTTTTATAACCTTGATATGCAAGGTAATGCCAACGAAATCAGTGCAGTACAAACTGGTGAGTGGCACGAAGCTGAAATAACATCATTAACCGGTGATCAAAATACTATTGATATTGAGCAATCAGGGGTTTATTGGAACGCATTTACAATCAATTCTTTACAAGGTAATGATAACGACCTTGATATTGAACAAGATGGCTCGCGCAACATAGCAACCTTTAGCGATGTATCGGGTGATGCTAATGAGCTAAAAGTTGAGCAAGATGGTGAATCTAATGCAGTTAACTTTGCTGCTATTGTTGGTAGTGATAACGAAATAGACCTTGATCAAGAAGGTACTAGCAATACAGCAGATTCGGCTCTATTTTTAGGCAATAATAATGAAATTACTATTACTCAGTTAGATACTCTCAACTCAGCTACAGCTGAATTAATTGGTGATAATAACGAATTAACTGCAACTCAAAATGGCTTTGGGAACGAAGCATACATGGGTGTTATTGGTTCAGATAATGAGTTTTTAATTAACCAAGTTGGTGATTTAAATGCCGCACATCTGGTTAACTTTAATGGTACTGGTAACGATGTAGATGTATTTCAAAATGGTGACGAAAATACAACAGTTGTAGAGTCTTCTTACCCTAATACGGCACTAACTTCTAATGATAACAATATTGATATCATGCAAAGTGGTGTAGCAAATGAAACCATGGTTACTCTTGCTGGTATATTAGATAGTAATGCAAACCGAATTGATATATCGCAAACCGGTGAAATCAACTTAGTTGACATTATGGTTGAAGGTAGCGGCCATAGCATTGATATTTCACAAGAAGGTGAAGGAAACTGGGTTACAGGTATGGATCAGTCAGCCTTTTTAATTGCTGGAGAGGATGTTTCATTTACTGTTAATCAAATTGGTAACGATAACCTTGTTCAAGGCGGCATAATCGGCTCGAATAACATGGTATCTGTTACGCAAATTGGTGACGGAAATACAGCTACAGTTACGCAAATGTAATTGCTAAGGTGGGGGGGAGGTATACTTCCCCCCTTTTATAATATGAAAAATAATAAAAGCATATATATTAGCTACTTACTATCAGTTTTACTGTGCTTCTCACCTGCAGCATTTGCAAATGATGAACTAGAAATAGATGGCTTATTACTCGATAGAAGTATTAGCCGTTTTGGCCATCAGTTTTATTACAAGTTTTCAAACTACTGGAGAGACTTACCTTCAACTGCGGGTTTTAATATTGAAATAAAAGAAACCGTGCTACCTAAGGCTGGCACCAGGCTTTCTTTAATAATGAATAACCAACTTATTTATGCAACTTATTTAGGTCGTAGGTTAGAGCCTCTTGACGAACGCGTTGAACAAGCAGTTTATATTGTAATAGATGCAATGGCTCGCTCAAACATGGCTGTATCGTCTCCCGATATGGCTGTAAACGGATGGTAAAATGAATAAAATACTACTTATAATAATAACTCTAAGCTTTTCAGCTAGTGCAACTGAATTAATTTACACCCCAATTAACCCAAGTTTTGGCGGCAACCCACTCAATGCAAATATGTTGTTGAGTAAAGCTCAAGCGCAAAACAAACACAAAGCACCTGTCATCGAAAGAGATTATGCAGAACAATTTCAAGACTCTTTACAGCGTACTTACCTAAATAGAATGGTCAGAGAAATTACCAATATGGCATTTGGTGAAGACTCTGAAGACAGCATATTTAATCAAGACTCTATATTTATGAGTGGTGACTACCAAATTGAAGTGATCACCAGTACCACAGATACTATTACTGTAAAAATAACAAATATGCTAGATGGCACCATTGTGATCATCGAAGTACCGAGGTTTGGATAATGTATAAACTGCTAATAACAATAATATTACTTACTTTAACGGGCTGTACAACGATAGGAAATTTAATTCCGCCATCGCAACAAAAAGCCATAAGTTTAGAGCCTACTGAGATTTTTGCTGATTTAAAAAACTTACCCAAGCCAATGGGCAGCATTCCCGTCTCTGTTTATTCATTTAGAGATCAAACGGGTCAATACAAACCGCAAACGAATGTTAGCTCTTTTTCAACCGCAGTTACTCAAGGGGCTAATTCCATATTAATTCAGGCATTGCATGAATCAGATTGGTTTACACCGGTTGAGCGCGAAGGGTTGCAAAACATACTAACTGAGCGGAAAATCATTCGTGCTGCCCAGTCAGAAAACCCAAATCAAGCCGATTTACCGCCATTAACAACAGCTAAAATTATTTTAGAAGGCGGTATTATTAGTTATGACACCAATGTAAAAACCGGTGGCCTAGGAATGGAGTACTTTGGTATAGGTGCATCTGAATTATATAGAGAAGATGCTATATCTATTTATTTACGTGCCGTAGACGTACGTACAGGGCAAGTATTACTCTCGGTAGCAACCAGTAAAAAAGTATTGAGCCAAGAAATGCGTGCTGGTTTTTTTAGGTATGTAAGCTATAAGCGCCTTGCCGAGGCAGAAGCTGGCTATAGCGATAATGAACCTATGAGCATTTGTGTTACTCAAGCAATTGAAAAAGCGCTCACTGATCTTATAACCAAAGGTATTGATAAAGGCTTGTGGGCTAAAAAAGTAAGTTAATAGCAAACAAAAATGGCTACTTATAAAAGTAGCCATTTTTTAATGCATGTAATTATTGTTTACTCATAGGTAATAAAACCGATATATAACGCTGCGCCCAGTTAGCTAGCTCAATCCTATTACGAGAACTTGTTTTTTTAAATGCGCTGTATAAATGAGTTTTGACTGTATGATCGCTAATATTTAATTTATCTGCGATAACACTATTACTCGCCCCTTGTGCTATTAGATGAATAACTGAACGCTCTCGTTTAGTTAAATGTTGATAATCGTCCTGCTTTAATTCTATGCCTTCGTGTAAACTATTAAACGAAGAGGTTGCAACTAAAATATCGCTAAATGCTTGGGAAAGTATCATTCTAGTAAACCATAACTCGCCCGCATTTATTTTAACTAAACCTTTAAAAACTTCCTCACTTGGCGTCGACTTATAAAACACACCATTAACATGGTTAAGTAGTAAGTTTTTCTCACATATTGCTTTACGCTCAACATTAAATATCACCACATTATTTTGCCTCGCTAAAGCGATTAAATCTGCAGGTACAAGGTTGTGCCAATTATGCGTGGCGCCATCAATTAGATACAAAGTATATTGTGCACGTTGCTCAACTTTTGGCAGTGCATCATCCATATTTATAGTGTTGAACAAAGCCTGGAGGGTTCTTAAAATATCCTTATAACTATACGAGTAAGCCGATGATTTTAAATTTGTTTTTATAAAAGCTGATTGCTGTAACATAAAACTCTTCCTTAGAATTCTTATGTAACACTACCTAATTTTTGAACAACTTACAATACAGTTTTTACATTTGTTCACAGTTGTTAACCACCTATTTTGCAGCTAACTATCAGCGTGCTTTGCAGCCTTAAGTATCTATTAATTTAACCCAGAACAACCATTAGTTATTGTATAAAACACTATAATTAACGAAACAAAAACTCACATTAGTAGAGGCTAGAGCTAGCTAGCACAAGTAATTAAAACTTAGAGTAAAGCTATAAAAAAGAGCAATCAATAAATTTAGTTTATAGTCACTTTTAACTTATTCAGTGCGTCAACTGAAAAGCCTCTATCGTAAAAATAAAGTATTTTACCGCTGTTATTTATAAGTACTACACGGGTATTGTTGGGGTTTTGATTACCAGTGAATTTTTGTACTTTTTCGCCGTCTTTATAAATAGTGATCACCCCTGCCCAAAGCTCTTTTGGAATTCCTTTGCGCATACCACTATCTATAAATGCGCTAAACATACGAGGTGCCATACCTGCAATAGTGGGTAGTTCGTAGGTAGGAATAATAATACCGCTCATGTCTAAACCAATTAACCAGCGATCAATGTCAAACTGACTATCTTGCTTATAGCCTATAAGCAAAAGTGTTTTATCTGCATTAAAATCGCTTGGAATGGTCACTTTATTTTGCGTTAAACTTTCACCATTAATCGTTGGAAATTGTTTACCCGTTACTTGCTGATTGGGGTACTGAGTGGAACATGCCGCTAGAAGTATAAATAAAAAAGCAGTGAGTATTGATTTAGCCATAGTAAATCCTACATTAAATTTTTAGAGTAAACGTGAGTAATAACATACGCTAAGCGTTACTTTATCGACTTTTGCCGTAAAACACCGTTCCTTTAGGTCGGTGATATAAGGCGATAGTCGCGAAGCGGCTAAATGAATTGTTCCTTTTTAATTAACTGTATATAATAACAGTATGATTATTCGCAAAGCTTATAAATTCCGTTTAAAAACAACACCCGATATTAACGCTAAAATGGCGCAATATGCGGGAAATTGTCGATTCTTGTGGAATAAAGC